>VBDL01000382.1 GCA_005884255.1 Betaproteobacteria bacterium
TTCGACGCCGCCAAGTGGACGCCGCGGATCCGGCTTTGCCGGTCCGCCGGTGTCGCCCCCTCGAAGGGGGCGGCCGAAGGCCGTAGGGGGTGATTCATTTCAGCCCCAGGACCGGTGCAACGGTGGCGTGCCACTTCTGCGAACAGCCGGGATTGGACTTGTCGCACACCTCGGCCCACGCCGGCAGGCTGACCTTGCTCACCGCGCTGCGCACCAGCTCGCCATCGGCAGGCGTGATCGGCACGTTGGCCAGCTTGAACTTCTTGCCGGTCGTGCACGGGTCCTTGCCGGCGTTGCAGTTCAGCGCGTCCTGGAACAGCTCTTCCGAGTACTTCCAGATCTCATCGGTGAGGCCGTCGAACGCCGCCTTCAGCTTGGCCTGCTGCTCGGGCTTGAGCTGGTTCCAGGCCTTCAGCGTGATCGCGTAGCCGTTGAGCGCCATCTGGAAGGCGATGGGCAGCTGGTGCGTCGTCACCTCCGGCCAGCCAGCCGAGTTCGCCGAGCTGGGGCCGGTGATCGCGCAGTCGACGACGCCCAGCGACAGCGACTGGTGCGTGTCGGCAAACGAGATCGGCACCGGCGTGCCGCCGACCATCTCGATGAACTTCGCCAGGTTCTGGTCGTAGACGCGCACCTTCAGGCCCTTCACGTCGGCCAGCCTGGTGATCGGCTTCTTGCAGAACAACACCTGCGGGCCGAAGGGCCAGACGCCGAGCAGCTTGACGCCGAACTGCTGCTGCAGCCGCGCATCGACGGTATCGAAGTAGGCCTTGGCGACCTTGCGCCCGGTGGCGTAGTCGGGGCTCGCGCCGACCAGGTCCAGGCCGAGGATGGTCGGCTCGTCGCGCGAGTTCTGCGACACGCGCAGCGAGACGATGTCGAACAGGCCGGCCTTCATCACGCGCAGCTGCTCGGTGTCCTTGATGCCCAGCGTGTCGATGGGCTTGTAGTCGACGTCGATCGGCAGCCCGCTGCGCGCGGCGAAGTTCTCGAAGAAGGGCTGCTCCTTGTTCTTCTGGATCAGGCCGGTGGCCAGCGGCTGGCCGATGGCCTTGAACTTGAGATTTTCAGCGGCGGCGCTCACGCCGGCCGAAGCGAGGATCAGCGCTGCGAGAGCGCTCAGCAGGTGTCGAAAGAACATCACGAACTCCTTGCGAAAGGGTGGATGAAATCAGTGAGCCGGCGCGCGCGCCGCGGGGCGGGTGCTGGCCTGCAGCTGCGACATCGCCGCGGCCACGCCGCTGGCGCGCAAAGGCACGCCGGCCAGGCGCAGGCCCATCTCGCAGCCGCTGAGCGTGGCCATCAGCGTCAGCTCGTTGCAGTCGCCGAGGTGGCCGATGCGGAACATGCGGCCCTTGAGCTTGCCGAGACCCGCGCCCAGCGACAGATTGAAGTGCTCGTAGATCAACTGACGCACGCGATCGGCATCGACGCCCTCGGGTGTCATCACGCCGGTGAGCACCGGCGAGTGGCAGGCCTCTTCGACGCACTGGATCTCCAGGCCCCAGGCGCGCACCGCGGCGCGGCAGGCCTCTGCCAGGCGCTGGTGGCGCGCGAACACGTTGTCCAGCCCCTCGTCGAGGATCATGTCGATCGCCTCGGCCAGGCCGTACAGCAGGTTGGTGCTCGGCGTGTACGGCCAATAGCCGTTGCGGTTCATGTCGACGATCTCGTCCCAGGCCCAGAACGACTTCGGCAGCCGCGCGCTCTCGCTGGCCTTCAGCGCCTTCGGCGACAGCACGTTGAAGCTGATGCCCGGCGGCAGCATCAGGCCCTTCTGCGAGCCGCTGACCGTGACGTCGACGCCCCATTCGTCGTGGCGGTAGTCGGCCGACGCGAGGCCGGAGATCGTGTCGACCATCAGCAGCGCCGGATGCCGGGCCGCGTCGATGGCGCGGCGCACCGCGGCGATGTCGGAGGTGACGCCGGTGGAAGTCTCGTTGTGCACCACGCACACCGCCTTGATGCGATGCGCGGCGTCGGCCTTCAGATGGCGCTCGATCACGTCGGCCTGCACGCCGCGGCGCCAGCCCTCGATGCCCGGCAGGCCGAGGAACTCGGGCACCACGCCCAGCCGCTCGGCCATCTTCTTCCACAGCGTCGCGAAGTGGCCGGTCTCGTACATCAACACGGCGTCGCCCGGGCTCAGCGTGTTGACCAGCGCCGCCTCCCACGCGCCGGTGCCCGACGCCGGGTAGATCACCACCGGCTGCTTGGTCTTGAAGACGGCGCCGATGCCGGCCATCACCCGGCGACCGAGCGCGCCGAACTCCGGGCCGCGGTGATCGATCGTCGGGTAGCTGATCGCGCGCAGGATGCGGTCGGGCACGGGGCTCGGCCCGGGAATCTGCAGGAAGTGGCGGCCTGCCGGATGGAGGTTCAGTTGCAGCATCGACCTTCTCGGTGGTGGAACATGGTTTGGTATTTCGTATACAAAATACCATAGCACCGATCTCCATGGCGTTCAACCCGGGCGTGTTATCGCAAACACCGGTTTTGTATACATAATTCAGGCATGGATGCTGCTTCCGATACTGACTTCGCCGTCGCCCGCGACACGCTGCAGCAGCGCGTCGCCCAGCGGCTGCGCGAACTGCTGATCCAGGGCCAGCTGCCACCCGGCGCCAAGCTCAACGAGCGCGAGTTGTGCGAGCGCCTCGGCGTCTCGCGCACGCCTTTGCGCGAAGCGGTGCGCCTGCTCGCCGCCGAAGGCCTGGTCACGCTGGATCCCGGTCGCGGCGCCTTCGCGCCGGTGCTGTCGCGTGAGGACATCGCGCACACCTTCGATGTGATCGCCGTGCTCGAAGGGCTGGCCGCCGAGCGCGCCGCCGCGCATATCACCGAGGCCGAACTGGCCGAACTGCGCGCGCTGCAGCTAGATGCAGGCCGCCTACGAGCGCCGCGACCTGCCCAACTACTACCGGCTCAACGCGCGCATCCACGATCTGCTCAGCGAGGCCGCGCACAACCCGGTGCTGCGCGCCACCTGGCGCCAGCTCAACGCGCGCATGCACGCGCTGCGCTTTCGCTCCAACCAGGACGAGGCCAAGTGGGCGCATGCGCTGAAGGAGCACGCGCAGATGATCGACGCGCTGCAGGCGCGTGACGGCGCGGCGCTGCGCGAGCTGCTGATCCAGCACCTGCATCGAAAGCGCGATGCGGTGCTGGAGCAGCTCGCGGCCACTGCGTCGGCCGCCTGACATCGCGTTGTGCATCGCCTATTTGTCGACAATAATGTCGACATTGTGGCTGAAATCCATTGGATCGACGAGCCCCGATGCAGCATGAGCTGTCGCGGTGTCCCGCCGTGCCTGCTGACTCGATTTCAAGGCACTCTTGCCGATCTTTTAGTCAACATTGTTGTTGACAATATCGTCGACCGCGCCTAGATTGCAAGCGCCGGCTGGCGATTCGCGCCCGCCGAAGGACGCCGCGGCAAGCGGCACCCCATGGATGGCGCGCGCAGGACGCTCGCCGCAAGGAGACGACAGATGCAGACCAACGCGGCGGCGCTCGCCGGATCGCCCCCTCAGGCCTCGAGCGTGAGGTGGAAGATCTTCCTGATGATGCTGTTCCTCATCTCGATCAACTACATCGATCGAGCCTCGCTGTCGGTGGCCATGCCGCTGATCGCCAAGGAATTCGACATCGGCCCGGCCGCGCAAGGGCTGCTGCTCAGCTCCTTCTTCTGGACCTACGCCTTCATGCAGATCCCCGGCGGCATGCTGGCCGACCGCTACGGCCCGCGCGTCGTCATCGCCGGCGCCACACTGGGCTGGGGCTTCTTTCAGGCGATCGCAGCGGTGTGCACCGGCTGGGTCAGCCTGCTCGTCACGCGACTGGGCCTGGGCGCCGCCGAGGCGCCGATCTACCCGGCGGGCGGCAAGCTCAACGGCATCTGGATGACGCACAACGAGCGCGGCCGTGGCGCCACCTTGCTCGACGGCGGCGCACCGCTGGGTGCCGCGCTGGGCGCCATCCTGATCTCCGGGCTGATCGCCACGCTCGGCTCATGGCGGCTGTCCTTCATCGTCGCCGGTATCGGCACCATCGTCGCCGGGCTCTTCGCCTGGAGCTACATCCGCAACCATCCGCGCGAGCATCCCGGCGTCAATGACGCCGAGGCACGCTACATCGAGGCGGCCCATGCACACGACGCCGCGCAAGCGCCGGCGGTGACCAGCGGCCGCGTGCTCGACTTCTTCCGCTACCGCTCGGTGTGGGGCATGTTCTTCGGCTGGATGTGCTTCAACGCGCTGTTCTACGGCCTGCTCACGTGGATGCCGAACTACCTGTCGAAGGTGCACGGCTTCGACATCAAGCAGATGGGCGGCGCGGTGTTCATCATGTTCTTCTCCGGCTTCGTCGGCGAGATGGTCGGCGGCTGGATCGCCGACAAGTGGAGGGCCGCCGGCGCCTCGGCCAGCCGCGTGCTGCGCACGCTGTTCGGTGTGGCGTCGATCATCGCGACGATCGCCATCTACAGCGTCGCGCAAATCAATGACCCGGTGGCCGTGGTCGTGCTGCTGTCGGTGACGCTGTTCTTCCTGCGCTGGTGCGGCCTGTTCTGGTGCATCCCGTCGCTGCTCGGCACGCGCGACCGCGTGGGCTTCCTCGGCGGCACGATGAACTTGGGCGGCAACTGCGCGGGCATCGGCGTGCCCATCGTGGTCGGCCTCATCGTGCAGGCGACCGGCTCCTACTTCCTCGCGCTGATGCTGTTCACGGCCGCGGGCGCGGGCCTGTTCGTGTGCTCGACGCTGCTCATCGACTACAGCAAGAAGCTGCCTGTCTGATCACCATGACCTCGCGAAAACTCATCGGCGTACTCACGCCTTCGTCCAACACGGCGCTGGAGCCGCTGACCAGCACGATGCTCGCCGGCGTGCCGGGCGTGTCGGCCCATTTCTCGCGCTTCCCGGTGACCGAGATCTCGCTGCGTGACGCATCGTTGCGGCAATTCGACGACGCGAAGATCCTCGACGCGGCGCGGCTGCTGGCCGACGCCCACGTCGACGTGATCTGCTGGAGCGGCACCTCGGCGAGCTGGCTCGGCTTCGAGCGCGACCGCGACCTCTGCGCACGCATCACCGAGGTCACCGGCATCCCCGCCACCACCTCGGTGCTGGCGCTCAACGAGCTGCTGCAGCGGCAGGGCGCGCGCACGCTCGCGCTGGTATCGCCCTACGTGGGCGACGTGCAGCAGCGCATCGTCGCGAACTACGCGGCCTCGGGCATCGAGGTGGTGGCCGAGCGGCACCTCGATCTCTCGGTGAACTTTGAATTCAGCGAGGTCGAGCCCGACACGCTGCGCACGCTGCTGCGCGATGTGGCGCAGAGCCGGCCGGCGGCGATGACGACCTTGTGCACCAACCTGCGCGCCGCGCAACTGGCCGACGAGATGGAGCGCGAGCTCGGCATTCCGATCTACGACTCGGTGGCGACCGTCGTGTGGAAGGCGCTGCAGACCATCGGTGTCGACACCCGCATCGTGCGCGGTTGGGGCCGATTGTTCGAGGAGCACGCTTGAGCTTCGATCTCGTCATTCGCGACGCGATGATCGCCACCGCGAGCGACACCTTCGCCGCCGACATCGGCATCCGCAGCGGGCGCATCGTGCAGCTCGGGCTCGATCTGCCCGCGGCCGCACGCGAGTACGACGCCAAGGGCCGTTTCGTCACGCCAGGCGGCGTCGATGCGCACTGCCATCTCGACCAGCCGATGGAGCCGCCGCTGCGCATGGCCGACGACTTCGACAGCGGCACGCGCGCCGCGGCC
>VBDL01000388.1:0-709 GCA_005884255.1 Betaproteobacteria bacterium
ATGAATTGCCGTCCGACATGTACAGCGTCACGACCAGGCCGTCGGCTGGTTTCGACAGCTGGGAGATGTAGCTGCCGAAGTCGGTGGTGCCGGTCGGCGCGAACAAGGCTTGCTGCACCGTGCCGCCCATGGCCTGGACCATCTCGGTGAACTGCTTCGTGAAGCTGTGGCCTGCGGCGTAGTCGGGCGAGATCAGGTTCCAGGTCTTGGCACCCGATTGCGCGACGTACTGCTTCATCGCCGCCGTGACCACGCTGTCGGGCGTATTGGCGCGAAAGTAGTTCGGGGCGCACGACTTGGTCATCAGGTCGTTCGACTGCGCATAGGTGTCGATCTGCAGCACGTTCAGCCCGTCGAGCTTGGGCACCAGCGCCAGCGAGTGCGAGCTGAGCGTCTGGCCCATGATCACCGTCACGCCGCCCTGCTGCGCCAGTTTGGTGGCCGCGGCGACAGCGGCGGCCGGCGTGCCGGAATGGGCCTGGACCACGACCTCGAACTTGCGGCCCAGCGCGCCGCCCTCGGCATTGAGCATCTCGACGCCGGTGGTGGCGGCCTGCTTGATCAGCTCGGTGTAGGTCGCGAAGGGGCCGCTGTCGATCGTCAGCAGGCCGATCTTGATCGTGCCCTGGCCTTGCGCGAAGGCGGCGGGGCCGGTCATGGCGGCGGCCAGAGCGGTCAATGCAAAAACTCTGCGTGTCATGCGGGTCAT
>VBDL01000388.1:736-4259 GCA_005884255.1 Betaproteobacteria bacterium
ACCGGGCGGCCGGGGCGACAGCTTGGCCGCGCGCAGCCGCAGCAGCGCATAGACGGTGTCGATCGTCGGCGTCGGCGACTGCGCGATCTCGCGCATCGCCTCGATCGAGTCGACCAGCACGTCGAGCTCGAGCGCTCGCCCGCGTTCCAGGTCCTGCAGCATCGACATCTTGTGGTCGCCGGCGTTGCGCGCGGCGGTGATGCGCTGCTCGATCGAGATCGGCATCTGCTGCACGCCGAGCCGCTGCGCGAGCGCGTCGGCTTCGCTCATCATGCTGCGCACGATCGCGACGACCTCGGGGCGGGCGTTCATCTCCGACAGCGTCGCGAGCGTCAGCGTCGCGACCGGGTTCCAGCACAGGCTGCTGATCATCTTGGCCCAGATCCAGGCGCGGATGTCGGGCACCACCGGAGCGTCAAGCCCGGCGCCTTGCAGCGCCGCGGCGAGCCGCAGCACGCGCTCGCTGCTCGAGCCGTCGGGCTCGCCGATCGGAAAGCGCGACAGGCTGCCGTCGTGGTGGATCACGCCAGGCGCCGTGACCTCGGACGCGACCCAGTAGACGCAACCGATCACGCGCTCTGGCGGCAGCGCCTGCCACTGGCGCCCCTGCGGATCGAGCCGCTCGATCTGGCGGTTGCGATGCGGACCGGGCAGCCCGTGGAAGTACCAGTACGGGATGCCGGTGGTCGGCGGCACGACGGCGGTGTGCGGGCCGAGCAGCGCCTGCGCACCGTCGAGCGCCGGCGTGACCTGGTGCGACTTCAGCGCGAGGATGACGACGTCCTGCGCGCCGAGCTCCTGCGGCCGGTCCGTGGCCCGGACACGCGCGCGCAGCGTGCCGCGCGGCGATTCGATCGCCAGCCCGTTGCGCCGGATCGCCGCCAGGTGCTCACCGCGCGCCACCACGCTGACCTCGAGGCCGTCGACCTGCGCGAGGTGCGTCGCCAGGTAGCCGCCGATCGCGCCGGCGCCGAAGATGCAGAGCTTCATCGCGGCGCTCAGTTGGGCGTCAGCACGGCGCCGCCGCAGACCGAGATCACCTGTCCGGTCACGTACTGCGACAGGTCGGTGGCGAGGAATTCGAGCACGCCGGCGCAGTCTTCGACCTGGCCCAGGCGGCGCAGCGGCACTTTCGCCGCCTCCGCGTCGGTGCCGATGCCGCGTGCCGCGGCCTGCGCGGCCACGCGCGCCGTCAGCATCACGCCCGGCGCGAGGCAGTTGGCGCGGATGCCGTGCGGCCCGAGCTCGGCAGCGAGGTAGCGCGTGTAATGCGTCACCGCCGCCTTCGATGCGGCGTACACGGCGAGCAACCCCTGGTTGTAGGTGGTGATGGCCGACTGCGACGAGATGTTGACAATGACGCCGCTGCCCTGGCGCTTCATCAGCGGCGCGACCGCCTGGCAGCAGTGCAGCGTGCTCATGAAGTTCACGTCCATCAGGAGCCGCGTGTCTTCCTCGGGTGTCGCCGAAGCATGGCTGCGCTCAGCCGGCGTCAATGCGCCGCCGGCGTTGTTGACGAGGATGTCGATGCGGCCGAGCGCTTCGTGTGCTTTCTCGATGGCGCCGAAGGCTTGGCTGCGCTGCGTCAGGTCGGCCCGGATGCCGATGCTGCGCCGATCCATCCGTTCGATCTCGGCGGCGACGCTGGGCGCGCTCAAACGTTCGCCGAACTCGGCCGCGCCATCGAGGTTGATGTCGACGATCGCGACGTCGGCGCCGAGCGACGCGAGCCGCAGTGCATAGGCGCGGCCCAAGCCGCGCGCGCCGCCGGTCACGATGGCGGTCTTGCCGTCAAGCTTCATGCGGGACTCCTCGAAGAGTGAATGGAAGGTGCCGGCGGCTTGGCGCCGGCGCCGAGATAGGCCTGGCGCACGAGGTCGCTGTCGCGCAGATCGCGCGCCGCGCCGTGGCCGATCACGCGGCCGTTCTGCAGCACGTAGGCGGTGTCGGCGATCTGCAGCGCACGCTCGACCATCTGCTCGACGAGCAGGATCGCGCAGCCGTCGTTGCGCAGCTGCACGACCGCGTCGAGCAACTGGTCGATCACGGCCGGTGCGAGGCCGAGCGAAGGCTCATCGAGCATCAGCAGCCGCGGCGCATGCATCAGTGCTTGCGCCACCGCGAGCATCTGCTGCTGCCCGCCGGAAAGAATGCCGGCACGCACGCCCTGGCGCTCGTGCAAGGTCGGGAACAGCGTGTAGACGCGGTCGAAGCGCGCGGCCGCATCGGCCTTCGACAGTCGCGTGCCCCACAGGCCGAGCGCCAGGTTGTCGCGCACCGACTGGGCACGGAACAAGCGCCGGCCTTCGGCCACGTGCAGCAGCCCGCGACGCACGATGGCGGCCGGCGCGGCACCGTTCAGCGTTTCACCGCCGAAGATGATCGTGCCGGTAGTGCCGCGCAGCAGGCCCGACAGCGCACGCAGCAGCGTCGACTTCCCCGCGCCGTTGCTGCCGACGAGTGCGACGAGACCGCGCTCTGGCACCTCGAGCGAGACGCCATCGAGCACGGCGACGCGGCCGTAGCCGGCGTGCAGGTCGCGCACCTCGAGCAGCGCGGCCGTCATCGCGAACCTCCGGTGCCCTCGCGGCCCATGTAGGCGCGCGCCACTTCGGGGTGGCTGAAGACTTCGTCCGGCGTGCCCGCAGCGAGCACCGCACCGCGGTCCAGCACCGTCACCGAGCGGCTGATGCGCGCGATCAGCTCGAGGTGGTGTTCGACGATCAGCACCGTGGTGCCGAGCGCGACGATGGCTTCGATCAGCGCACCGAGGCGATCGAGCTCGTCCATCGACAGGCCGGCGGCCGGTTCGTCGAGCAGCAGCAGCGACGGGTGGCCGACCATCGCGCGGGCGATCTCGACCAACCGCTGCTGCCCATGCGGCAGATCGCCGGCCAGGTCATCGGCACGTTCGGCGAGGCCGACGAAGCGCAGCAGCCTCAGCGCGGCGGCCGAGCTGTCATGGCAGTCGCGCCGCCCGCGCGGCAGGCCGAGCGCGATCTCGACCGCGCTCGCCTGCTCGCTGGCGAAGCCGCCGAGGCGCACGTTGTCGAGCACGCTCATGCCATGCAGCAGCTTGGGCGTCTGGAAGGTGCGGCCCACGCCCAGCCGCGCGATGCGGTGCGGCGCGAGACCCGAGACGTCGTGCTCGCCGATCCGCACGCTGCCCTTGTCGCTGCGGATGAAGCCGCTGATGACGTTCAGCGTCGTCGTCTTGCCCGAGCCGTTCGGCCCGACCAGCGCGTGGGTGCTGCCGCCGGCCGCGGTGAGTTCGCAGCCCTGCAGCGCCGCGACGCCGCCGAACTGCTTGTGCAGGTTGTGCACCGTCAACGTCAACGCCGCGACGGGTCGGTCATGCATGTCGGCCACGCCCGCATCAGGCGCAACGGGCGAGCGTGACCGCCAACGCCGCCACACCGGCATGCCCATGATGCCGTGCGGCGCGAACACCATCAGCACCAGCAGCACGACGCCGTAGATCAGCAGCCGCCAGCTCTGCAACGGGCCCAACAGCTCGGGCAGC
>VBDL01000388.1:4399-6042 GCA_005884255.1 Betaproteobacteria bacterium
GTGGCAGCCAGCGGGTTGTCGCGCGCCGCGACCATGCCGCGGCCGAAGCGCGACATGGTCAGGTTGCGCGTGACGAGGAAGGCGAGTACGACGCAGGCGGCAACCGCCAGGTAGACCTCGACCGGGCTCAGCGTGTGGGCGCCGATGGTGGGTGCCGGAATGCCGACGATGCCCGAGAAGCCGCGCGTCAGGCCACGCCATTCGACCAGCAGATCGGTCACCACCTGCGCGAAGGTCAGCGTGACGAGCGCGAAGTACCAGGTCGACAGGCGCAGCGCCGGCAAGGCCATCACGAGCCCCGCCGCCGTCGCCACCCCCATGCCGGCCAGCGCAGCGGCCCAGAACGACCAGTGCGCGTCGACCATCAGCAGCGCGGTGGCGTAGCTGCCGACAGCCACCAAGGCGCCATGGCCGAGCGACACCTGGCCTGCATAGCCGGTCAGAAAGTTCAGGCCAACGGCGACCAGCATCATCACGCCGGCCTGCGTCGCCAGGAACAGGATGAAGTCGCCGCGGAACCACAGCGGCAGCGAGATCCCTGCGGCGACGAGTGCGGCGAGGGCAATCCGCTTCGGCGCGAGCCGCGGCTGCACGGCCGGCGCGGCGAAGGGGGTGACAGACGATGCGCTCATCGCTTGCGGCCCGTCAAACCGTGCGCGCTTCGAGCGAGCTGAAAAGCCCCCCCGGCCGCGCCAGCAGCACCGCGAGAACCAGCACCAGCATCACCGCGTTGTGGTAGCCCGGCGACAGCCGCAGCGCGCTCGCTGCCTCCGTCAGGCCGATCATGTAGCCGGCGATCAGCGCGCCGCGGTTGCTGCCGAGGCCGCCGATTGCGGCGGTGGCAAAGCCTTTCAGCAGCAGCATGCCGCCGAGCGTCGTCGATGCGCTGAGCACCGGCGCGGCGAGCGCACCGGTCAACGCGGCGAAGGCGCCGCCGAGCGCGAACGACCAGCGGCTGATCGCGGCCGGGTCGATGCCGCGCAGCAATGCGGCGTCGCGGTCTTCGGCCACCGCCATCGCGGCCTTGCCCCACAGGCTGCCGTACAGCAGCTCGACGGCGGCGACCAGCAGGATCGTCAGCACGATCAGCACGATCTGGTAGCTGGAGACGCTGACGCCGCCGAGCGGCAGCACGTCGTTCGACAACGGCGCCGGCGCGTTGACGACGATCGGGTCCGCGCCCCAGACCTTGCCGACGATGTTGCTCATGATCATCGCGACGGCGAGCGTCGTGATGATCCAGGCGGTGCCGCCGGCACTGCGCCGCAGCACCGGTGCGACAGCGACGCGCTCTTCGAGCAAGGCCAGCAGCGCGACCACCGCCACCGCCGCGGCGAAGGCCGCCACCCAGGGCCAGTGCAGCTGCGTCATCAGCAGCGCGCTGGCCATCGAGCCGACCATCACCAGGTCGCCCTGCGCAAAGTTGAACACCTTGGTCGGCCGGTACAGGATGTTGAATCCGACGGCGACCAGGCAGTAGAGGCTCCCGGCCGTGAGGCCGGAGACGGTCATGTCGAGCCACATGGCGACGATGCAGCCTCAGGCCCGCTCGCGGAACACATGCATCGATCGCGGGTCCTTGCCCGAGAGCAGCGTGGCCATCACCATCTGGTCGCCGGTCAGCGCGCAATGGTTCTCCGCGC
>VBDL01000389.1 GCA_005884255.1 Betaproteobacteria bacterium
GCCGAACAAGCTTTCCGCGCGCTCGAAGGCACGCCTTTCGACACCGAGGCGCGGCTGGCGCTTCTGTCGCTGTACGAGCGCTCGCGCGACTGGCGCAACGCCGCCGACGTGGCTGCACAGCTCGAGAAGCGCGGCGCCGGCTCCTTCGCCACGCGCATCGCGCACCACTGGTGCGAGCTGGCGCTGGAGGCCGACGCAAAGCAGCATGCCGACGAAGCCGACGACGCCTTGCGCCGCGCGCGCGAGGCGGCCCCGCAAGCACCGCGGCCGCGCATCATCGCCGCCCAGTTGCTGGCGCGCCGCGGCAACGAGCGCGGCGCCGTCGAGGCCTTCGGCGAATTGATGGCCGCCAACCCGGCGAGCTTCAACCTCGTCGCACGCGACTATGCGGCCAGTGCGCGCACCTGCGGCGAAGCGCCGGCGGCCCGCGCGCGGCTGCAGGCGCTGTACGAGCACGCACCCAGCCTCGAGCTGCTGCAGGCACTGAGTGCGCTGGACGACGACGCGGCCTCCCGCGAGCAGCGCCTGGCAGCGCACCTGCAGGCGCAGCCCACGCTGTCGGCCGCGCAGGAGCTGCTGAAGCTGCAGGGCGGCGATGCCACCACGCAGGCCTTGCGCGACGCCGTCGGCCGCGCGGCGCGGCCGTTGCAGCGCTATCGTTGCGCTGCCTGCGGCTTCGAGGCGCAGCATTACTTCTGGCAATGCCCCGGCTGCCTGAGCTGGGACAGCTATCCGCCGCAACGGCTGGAGGATTTGTGATGACTCAGCAGGTCGCGCGTGAGCGCATCAACGCCGCCCGCGTGCTGGTGGTGGGCGATGCGATGCTCGATCGCTACTGGTTCGGCGCGGTCGAGCGCATCTCGCCCGAGGCGCCGGTGCCGGTGGTGCGCGTCAACCGCGAGGACGAGCGCCTCGGTGGCGCGGCCAACGTCGCGCTGAACGCGAAGACGCTGGGCGCGCAATCGACGCTGCTCACCGTCGTCGGCGACGACGAGCCGGCGCGTAAGCTGCGCGAGCTGCTGCAGCGCGAAGGCGTGCACACCGTGCTCGGCCAGGACCCGCAGCTCTACACCATCGTCAAGCTGCGCGTCATCGGCCGCTCGCAGCAGCTCATTCGCGTCGACTTCGAGAACCAGCCCGACCACGAAGTGCTCGCGCAAATGCTCGAGCGCTACGAGCAGGCGCTGCACACGCACGATGCCGTGTTGTTCTCCGACTACGGCAAGGGTGGGCTGACGCACATCCCGCGCATGATCGAGCTCGCGCGCGCGGCCAACAAGCCGGTGCTGGTCGACCCCAAGGGCCACGACTATGGCCGCTACGCCGGAGCCACGGTGATCACGCCCAACCGCGCCGAGCTGGCGCAGGTGGTCGGCCCATGGAGCAGCGAGGCCGAGCTGCACGAGCGCGCGCATGCGCTGCGCCACGAGCTCGGCATCGACGGGCTGCTGCTCACGCGCAGCGAGGAAGGCATGTCGCTGTTCGACGCGCAGGGCGACTTCCATGTGAAGGCGGCGGCGCGCGAGGTGTTCGACGTCACCGGCGCCGGCGACACGGTGATCGCCGCGCTGGCCACGATGCTCGCTTGCGGGCTCGACCTGCGCGACGCGGTGCCGATCGCCAACCGCGCCGGCGGCATCGTGGTCGGCAAGTTCGGCACGGCCAGCGTCAGCTACGAGGAGCTGTTCGAATGAGGGTCGTCGTCACCGGCGCGGCCGGATTCATCGGATCGAACCTGGTCCACGGGCTGAACGCCATCGGCATCGACGACGTGATCGCCGTCGATGATCTGACCGATGGCCCGAAGTACCGCAACCTGCTCGATGCGCAGATCAGCGACTACTTCGACAAGAGCGAGTTCTACGCCCGCTTCGCGCGCGGCGAATTCGGCCGCGTCGACGCCGTGCTGCACCAGGGCGCCTGCTCCGACACGATGGAGCACAACGGGCGCTACATGCTCGACACCAACTACCGCTGCTCGAAGGACCTGCTCGATGCCTGCCAGTCGCAAGGCACGCGGCTGCTCTATGCGTCGTCGGCGGCCACCTACGGCGGCAGCGAGACCTTCCGCGAGGAACCGGCGTTCGAGAAGCCGCTGAACGTCTACGGCTACTCCAAGCTGCTGTTCGACAACATCGTGCGCCGCATGCTGCCGCGCGCCAGCTCGCAAGTGGCGGGCTTTCGCTACTTCAACGTCTATGGCCCGCGCGAGCAGCACAAGGGACGCATGGCGTCGGTGGCCTTCCACCACTTCCACCAGTTCCGCGAGCACGGCAAGGTCAAGCTGTTCGGCGACTACGGCGGCTACGCGGCCGGCGAGCAGTCGCGCGACTTCGTGTTCATCGACGATGTGGTCGCGGTGAACCTGTGGTTCCTGCAGCATCCGGACAAGAGCGGCATCTTCAACCTCGGCAGCGGCCGCGCGCAGCCCTTCAACGATGTGGCCGTGGCCACCGTCAACGCGGCGCGGGCCTTGAGCGGCGAACCCGCGTTGCCGCTGCAGCAGCTCGTCGCGCAGGGCCTCGTCGAGTACATCCCCTTCCCCGACGCGCTGCGCGGCAAGTACCAGTGCTTCACGCAAGCCGATCTCGGCACCTTGCGCGCGGTGGGCTGCAACCATGTCTTCGCGGACGTGGCCTCGGGCGTTGAGCGCTATGTGCGCTGGCTGGCGCACCACCCTTTTGTGTGACAACCGAAGCGAGGAAACACCATGCTGAAGAAACTCCTGGCCATCGTCCTGGCGCTGTTTGCTGCCGCGGCGTTTGCAGCGTCCGCCGACGCCAACAAGGCCACCCAGGCCGAGCTCGAAGCGGTGAAGGGCATCGGCCCGAGCATCGCGAAGACGATCATGGATGAGCGCAAGAAGGCGCCGTTCAAGGACTGGAAAGACCTCACCACGCGCGTGAAGGGCGTCGGCGACAAGAAGGCCGAGGCGCTGTCCAAGGAAGGCCTGACGGTCGATGGCGCGAGCTACGGTGCCGCCGCGCCGAAGGCTGCGGCCGCTGCGTCCAAGCCGATGAAGGAAGACAAGAAGGCCGCCAAGAAGGCCGACGAGGCCGCTTCGAAGCCGGCCAAGAA
>VBDL01000390.1 GCA_005884255.1 Betaproteobacteria bacterium
AGCGCGCGCAGCAGCTTGTTGTTCAGCGCGTGGCCGCTCTTGAAGGCGACGTAGCTGGCGAGCAGCGGCTTGCCGGCGATGTGCATGTCGCCGATCGCATCGAGGATCTTGTGCTTCACGAACTCGTCGGCGTAGCGCAGGCCTTCGGTGTTGAGCACGCGCTGGTCGTCGACGACGATGGCGTTGTCCATGTTGCCGCCGAGGCTCAAGCCGCGCGAGCGCATCAGGTCGACGTCCTTCGTGAAGCCGAAGGTGCGGGCGCGCGCGATGTCGCGCCGGTAGTCGCCGCTACCCATGTCGAACACCACGCGCTGGCCGGTGGCGTTGACCACCGGGTGGTCGAACTCGATCTCGAAGGTCAGCTTGTAGCCGTGGTAGGGCTCCAGGCGCGCCCACTTCAACGTCGGGCCCTCGCCTTCGCGCACCTCCACCGGCCGGGTCACGCGGATGAAGCGCTTGGGCGCTTCCTGCAGCGCGATGCCGGCGCTTTGCAGCAGGAACAGGAAGCTCGCCGCCGAGCCGTCGAGGATCGGCACCTCGTCGGCGGTGATGTCGATGATCAGGTTGTCGAGCCCGAGGCCGGCGCAGGCCGACATCAGGTGCTCGATGGTCTGCACCTTCGGCGCACCAGGGTCGCCCTCAGGCGACACGGTCGAAGCCATGCGGGTGTCGCTCACCGCATTGGCATTCACCGCAATGCTCACCGGCTGCGGCAGGTCGACACGGCGAAACACGATGCCGCTATCGGGCGCCGCGGGGCGCAAGGTCATCTCGACCTTCTGGCCGCTGTGCACGCCAACGCCGACGGCGCGCGTGAGCGACTTCAGGGTGCGTTGTTGGAGCATGAGACTATTTTCCCGCATTCCGTCCGCGCGACGAGGCCAAATACCCCGGCGCTCCTTGCGAAGCGCCGGGGAAATGACGAAGGAACAGCGCTCTCTCAATCTGCCTGCTTGCGCAGGAACGCCGGGATCTCGATCTCGTCCATGCCGTTGCTCGACAGCGCCTCGACCTTGGCCGCTGCCTGCGTGCGGCCGCTGCGCCAGACGCTGGGCGTGCTCAAGGCGCTGTAGTCGTGCTGCACCGGCCCCGGCGTGCTCACATGCTGCGTCGTCACCGGCTGCGTGAGGATCGGCAGGTTGTCGGTGCCGGTGCGCTGGGCGACGGCGCTGTGCACGACCGTGATCGGCGCTTGAGCGCGACGGGCGGGGCTCAAGCCCGTGGCGATCACCGTGACGCGCAGCTGGTCACCCAGGCTCTCGTCGTAGGCGGTGCCGTAGATCACGTGCGCGTCATCGGCCGCGTAGCGACGAATCGTGTTCATCGCGTTGCGGCTTTCGCTCAGCTTGAAGGTCGCCTTGCTCGCCGCGATCAGCACCAGCACGCCGCGCGCACCCGAGAGGTCGATGCCTTCGAGCAGCGGGCAGGCCACCGCGGCGTCGGCGGCCTTGTTGGCGCGGTCCGGGCCGCCGGCGGTGGCCGTGCCCATCATCGCCTTGCCGGGCTCGCTCATCACCGTCTTCACGTCCTCGAAGTCGACGTTGACGAGACCGGGCACGTGGATGATGTCGCTGATGCCGCCCACGGCGTTCTTCAGCACGTCGTTCGCGTGCGCGAAGGCCTGCTCCTGCGTGACATCGTCGCCCATCACCTCGAGCAGCTTCTCGTTGAGCACGACGATCAGCGAGTCGACATTGGCCTCGAGCTCGGCGACGCCGTTGTCGGCGGCCTTCATGCGGCGGTTGCCTTCGAACTCGAAGGGCTTGGTCACGACGCCGACCGTGAGAATGCCCATCTCCTTCGCGATGCGCGCGATCACCGGCGCCGCGCCGGTGCCGGTGCCGCCGCCCATGCCGGCGGTGATGAACAGCATGTGCGCGCCATCGATGGCCTGGCGCACGCGGTCCACCGCTTCCTCCGCCGCCGCCTTGCCGGCCTCGGGCTTCGCACCCGCGCCCAGCCCGGTGTGGCCGAGCTGGATCAGCTGGTGCGCGCTCGAGCGGTTCAGCGCCTGGGCATCGGTGTTGGCGACGACGAACTCGACGCCTTGCACGGCCTGCGAAATCATGTGATCGACGGCGTTGCCGCCGCCGCCGCCGACGCCGATCACCTTGATCTGCGTCCCCTGGTCAAACTCTTCGATCATTTCGATCGCCATGGTGCACCTCCTTCGTCAATGTGTGCAGTTGCCATTTCGCTAACCAAACTTCCGTTACTACGAACCAACGAGAAACCGGGGCCTTCGTGATGGGCCCCTTCTAGAAATTGCCGAGAAACCAATCCTTCGCGCGGCCGAACAAGGTCTTCACCGACCCTGCCTGGGCAGCAGCCTTATGCCCGCGGGCACGCGCCAAGCTCGCCTCCTCGAGCAAACCCATCACGGTGCCCGAGCGCGGGTTGGCGACCATGTCGAACAAGGCGCCGCTGTAGGTGGGCAAGCCTTTACGCACGGGCTTCAGAAAGATGTCTTCGCCGAGCTCGACCATGCCCGGCATCACCGCCGAGCCGCCGGTGAGCACGATGCCGCTGGACAGCAGCTCCTCGTAGCCGCTCTCGCGGATGACCTGGTGCACCAGCGAGAAGATCTCTTCCACGCGCGGCTCGATGACGCCAGCCAGCGCTTGTCTGGACAACATGCGCGGCGCGCGATCGCCCAGCCCGGGCACCTCGACCTGCTCGTTCGGGTCGGCCAGCAGCTGCTTGGCCACGCCGTACTCGACCTTGATCTCCTCGGCGTCCTTGGTCGGCGTGCGCAGCGCCATCGCGATGTCGCTGGTGATGAGATCGCCGGCGATCGGGATCACCGCGGTGTGGCGGATCGCGCCGTCGGTGAAGATCGCCACGTCGGTGGTGCCGGCGCCGATGTCGACCATCGCGACGCCGAGGTCGCGCTCGTCTTCGGTCAACACCGCGGCCGATGAAGCGCTCGGGTTGAGCACCAACTGCTCCACTTCCAGCCCGCAGCGGCGCACGCACTTGATGATGTTCTCCGCGGCACTCTGCGCGCCGGTGACGATGTGCACCTTCACCTCGAGGCGGCCGCCGCTCATGCCGATCGGCTCCTTCACCTCGTGGCCGTCGATCACGAACTCCTGCGGCTCCACCAGCAGAAGGCGCTGATCGTTGGGGATGTTGATCGCTTTCGCGGTCTCGACGACGCGCG
>VBDL01000391.1 GCA_005884255.1 Betaproteobacteria bacterium
CGTGACCTGCCTGCGCGGCCTGCTGTGGGTCACCGGCCGTGAGGTGCGGCCGCTGGCCTTCCATCATCCCGGCCCGGAGCCGGTGAATGCCGAGCGTTGGCGCGAGGTGTTCGGCTGCCCCGTGTACTTCAATGCGCCGGCCTGCATGCTGGAGCCGCCAGCCAGCGTGCTGGCGATGCCGATTCCCACCGCCGACCCGACCGTGTCAGACCTGTGCGAGAAGATCGCCAGCCAGATCGCTGAAGCGCAGGGTGGCAGCGTCAGCACGCGCGTGCGCCAGGTGCTGCTGAAGCATTTGTCCAAGGGCGACCCGCGGCGCGAGACGGTGGCGTCGACGCTGTGCATGAGCGAGCGAACGCTGCAGCGCCGGCTCACCGAAGAAGGCACGAGCTTCGCCGAGCTGGTCGACGAAGTGCGGCGCGAGGCGGCGCAACGCTACTTCGCGCACGGCGACTACAGCCCCACCGAGATCACCTTCGCGCTCGGCTTCTCCGACCCGAGCAACTTCTATCGCGCCTGCAAGCGCTGGTTCGGGCGCTCGCCGAGCACGATGCGCTGTTCGAGCTGACCATGCCCCGCATCGACAGCGCCGAAGCCTTCCAGCAGCTGCTGGCCGATCCGGCCACGCCGCGCGAGGCCATCGTGTCGGTGACGGCGGATGCGGCGCTGTGGTGGGAAGTGCTGCGGCGCTGGCCCTACAGCGCCGTGTGGGTGGCCGCGAACCGCGCACTGCCGCTGGACATCATCGAGCACCTGGCGCAGTCGCCGATGCTGCAGGTGCGCGCCGCGCTGGCGTCGAACGGCGGCCTGCCCGAACGTGTGATGCAGCAGTTCGCGCACGATCCGAGCGACCTCATTCGCGTGCGCCTGGTGTGCAACGCGCAGCTGCCGCGCAGCGTGCTGATCGACCTCGTCGACGACGCCTGCAAGGTGGTATCGATCCATGCACAGGCGCGGCTGATGCACGACGCCAGCGGCCTCGCACTGCCTGACTCGTACCTCGACGACATCACCGCGGGCGACGTCATTCACTGAGGCTCACGCTGGAAGAGTAGGGTGGGCTTCAGCCCACCGTCACCCGTGCCGCCCGGTGGGCTGAAGCCCACCCTACAAATGCCTCGCGCGCGTAGGGACTCACCCCACCCTGCATTCGAATGGTTCCGCAGGCCATGAGCTTGGCCTCACCGGTCAGTGGCAGACGTGACGCAGCTCGCGATCATCGCAACGCGCCGCTGACGAATGCTTCACCGGGGCGGCTTGTAGCTACCGCTGCGCCGCATCCACCCAGGGCACAACTCGTGAGGGTCGGGGTACCAAGCAGCGCGCGATGGCTTCTCACAGTCAATTTCAACAACTTTTTGGAGATTCAGCATGAAACTGTTCAAGCTTTGCGCCGTTGCCGCTGCGCTGACCGGCCTGGCCCTCTCGGCCTCCGCGATGACCTCGATCGCCGACGAAGAACTGAGCCAGGTCAGCGGCCAGGACGGCGTGTCGATCGGTGGCGACCTGCACATCGACATCGGCTCGTTCCAGTACACCGACACCGATGCGACCGGCGGCTCGGTCAGCTTCAACAACATCAAGATCAACGGCATGTTCGTGATGACCGTCGACATCCTCAACAACGCCGCCTTCGCGGGCGCCGTCGGTGGCGCGATGGTCGGCCACGGCCTGACCGCCGCCGAGGCGACCACGAACCTGGGCAACCTGGTGGCCGCCGGCGTGTACGACAACAAGAGCGACGTCGTGCAGTTCGCGTTCCCGAACGCCAACCAGGACATCCGCCTGGCCCCGAGCATCAGCGTCGCGTCGATCAAGCTCGGCTCGACGACTGCCGGCGTACACACCGACAACGCCAGCCCGTCCTTCGGCAGCTTCGCGATCAACAACATCGATCTGCAAGGCACCAAGATCTGGATGTGGGCTCACTGATCGTCGAGGCCTGAAGGCGCGCCCCTCGCGGGCGCGCTCGAAGCCGACACTGCGTGGAGGCCCCGTGACTCCTTCAGCCACGGGGCCTTTCCATTCGCCGCCACGCCTTGCGCCCATGCTGACTCGCCGCGTCCTTGCCGCCGTTCTCGCTGCCGCCGCGCTGTGCGCGAGTGCGTCCGCGCGCGCGCAAGGCATGCGCCTGGGAGATGCACAACTGTCCGACGTGTGGGGCCAGGCGCTCTTGAGCCTGACCAACACCAACCTCGACGGTCTCGATTTCACGCGCATCACGCTCGGTGCCGATGTCAAGCTCAGCGCCAATTTCACCAATGTCAGGCTCGGGGAGTACAGCTACACGGCACGCAATGCCACCGGCGCTGACATCGACATCGGCCTCTTGCGCTTCGGGCGCAGCGATGGCACGGAAGCGCAGCGCACGGTGGCCATCACCGACCCGTACCTGGAGTTCGTCTACAAGAACGTCGGCAACGCCAGCACGCGCGAAGTGGTGGGCATGCGCTTCGGCTTCGGCGGCATCCAGGGCGACCTCGGCGTGCAGCTCAATGCGATCAGCGGCTCGCTGCGCATCGATGCGGGCACCGATGGCGTGATCGACTCGCGCGGCGATGCGCTCGGCGGCAAGCGCTGGGACGGCACCGCCTGCGGCCCGAGCAACTGCGCGCTGGCGCTGTCGCAGCTCGGCGCGTTGACGGCCGGCGATGCCAACGGCGCCAGCCGCGACTTCTTCATCTCGGTGCTGAAGCAGGCGGTGCAGTTCCCGACGGTCAATGGCGCGGGCGCGCCGGACAAGGCGCTCGAAGGCTTCTGGCTGAACTGGCGCGACCGCGTCTACGGATCACGCGTGAGCCCACCGCCCAACGCGCCGAAAACAGGGGGATGAGATGGACCATCCCCTGCGGCCTTCGCTGGTCTTGTTCGCCGGTCTCATCGCGTTTGCCTGCGGTCACGCCGGCACGATGCAGCCGCTGGCGGACGACGAGCTGGCCGCGGTGCGCGGTGCCGACGGCCTGGCCTTCAACCTCGTCAACTTCTCGCTCTCGGGTCCGCTGACGCTGAGCTACGCGATGCCTGGCGGCGGCGCCAGCCTGTCGCTGTCGAACCTATCGCTGTCGCGTTCCGATGATGCGAGCGCGACCTTCAGCGACC
>VBDL01000392.1 GCA_005884255.1 Betaproteobacteria bacterium
CACCGGCATCGGCGGCGGCCGATGCGCGCGCAGCACCTCGCGCAGCGTGCCGCCGTCGAGCGGCTGCTGCACGTGATAGCGGGGCAGTTGCACGAAACCGAGCCCCGCCTCGCAGCAGGCGACGTAGGCGTCCGCATGGCTCACGGTGGCCGAGCCGCGCAGCTGCACCGTGCGCCGCTCGCCATCGACGACGAACTCGAACGGCAGCACCTTGCCCATCGCGCTGGCGTAGTTCACCGCACGATGGGCCTTGAACTCGTCGAGCGTCTTCGGCTCGCCGTGCTGCGCGAGATAGCTCTTGCTGGCGCAGGTCACCTCCTCCAGCAGCGCGACGCGGCGGCCGACCATGCTGGAGTCGCGCGGCTCGCCGGCGCGCAGCACGCAGTCGATGCCTTCGCGCACGAGGTCGACCAGCCGGTCGCCCATGCCGATCTCGAGCTCCATCTCGGGGTAGCGCTCGAAGAAGTCGCCGATGCGCGGCAGCACGAAATGCGGGCCGAGCGTGCCCTGCAGGTCGACGCGCAGCTTGCCCTTGGGCCGCAGCGCCGACTGGCTGAATGCGGCGTCGGCTTCCTCGACATCCGCCAGCAGCCGCACGCAGCGCTGGTAGTACGCGTCGCCATCGAGCGTCGGGCTCACCTGCCGCGTCGTGCGGTGCAAGAGGCGCACGCCGAGCCGCTTCTCCATCTGCTGGATGGTGTGCGTGGCGGTGGCGCGTGGCAGCTGCAGGTCGTCGGCCGCCTTGGTGAAGCTGCCGAGTTCCCGCGGCATCGGCGCCGTCATCGCGCGGCGCCTCGCGCAAGAAGGCCACGCCGTCATCGTCTATGGCCGCATCAATGTGCTGGTGAACAACGCCGGCATCATGCCGCCCGGCCTGCCGCCGCTGGCCGACACCGACGACGCCACCGCGCGCGGCGGCTTCCCACCCTTCCTCGGGCCCTATGCGGCGGCGAAGGCGGCGATGGATTCGCTGGCGATCACCCTGTCGTACGAGGTCGCGCGCTTCGGCATCGAGACGTCGATCGTCGTGCCCGGCGCCTTCACCCAAGGCACCGCGCATTTCCCGAATGCCGGCAAGCCGGCGGACCTTGACACCGCCGCCGCCTACTCGCGCTACGACGGCCTGATGGACCAGGTCGGCGCCCGCCTCGCGGCGCTGACGCCCGAGCATGCCGACCCGCAGGCGGTGGCCGACGAGATTGCGCGCATCGTCGACCTCGCGCCGGGCACGCGCCCGTTCCGCTCGGTGATCGACTTCATCGACGACGGCGCCGCCGCGGTGACCGAGGTGGCCGAGCGCGTGCGCGAGGAGTTCGCGCAGCGCATCGGCATCGCGGACCTGCTCACGCCTTCGCGTAGTGGCTGAGGAAGAGGTCGACCGCCGCCGCCGCCAACTGCTTCTGCGCCTTCGGCGCCAGCTTCGGCTGCCCCATCGTCACCTGCGGCCAGAACGCCGCACCCTTCACGAGGCTCTCGAGCTGCTGCGCCGCCAGGGCCGCATCACCGGCCTTGATGCGGCCGTCTTTCTGCGCAGCCTTGATCCACGCCAGCACGCCGCTTTCCTTCTCCCCCAGGCGGGCCAGCATGTCCTGCGCACGCTCGGGCGAGTGGATGGTGGCGGCGATCGCCACGCGGGCGAGGTCGATGAAGTCGTCATGGGACAGCATCGCGAGCTTCTGCAGCATCAGCGCCAGCAGCTGCTCGCGCAGCGGCTGCTCGGCGCGGTAGGCAAGCTCCACCTGCGACGCGCTGCGGTGCCACAGCTGCATCAGAATCTCGGCGAACAGGTCTTCCTTGCTCGCGAAGTGGTTGTACAGCGTGCGCTTGGAGACCTCGGCGGTGGCGGCCACCTTGTCCATGCTGGTGGCCTCGAAGCCATGGCTGCGGAACTCGGCCACCGCGGCCTGCACGATGGCCTCGCGCTTGCGGTCGGTGAGGCGCTGGGCGGGAGTCATCCGGAAATTTTACACCGGGCAGTTTACTTTTCCGGAAACGGAAACTACACTGTGCAGTGTACTCTTCGGAGTGCCTGATGTACCCAGCCCTTCGTCGCCCTCTCTTCGCAGGAGTTCTCAGCACCATGGGTTACTTGTCGCTCTCGGCCTGCAGCACCGTGCCGGCCCATCCCGAATCGCCGCAGCAGCGCGATGGTCGCTTCCGCAACGCCGTGCAGGCCGAGCCGCCCGGCTGGCGCAAGACGCTGGCCATCGCGTGGCGCGTCCTGTTCGACAAGCCCGACGACACCGTCCCGCCGCAGGCCGTACCGGTGCAACCGCTCACCGCGGCGCAACTGCAGGCCGCCCCGGACGGCAGCCTCTACCGCCTCGGGCATTCCACGCTGCTGCTGAAGCTCGGCGGCGCGTTCTGGCTCACCGACCCGGTGTTCTCCGAGCGCGCGTCGCCGCTGCAGTGGATGGGCCCGAAGCGCTTCCACGCGCCGCCGATCGCGCTCGACGAGCTGCCGCCGATCGAGGGCGTGATCCTTTCGCACGACCACTACGATCATCTCGACCACGACGCGATCGTGAAGCTGGCGCCGAAGGTGCGCCACTTCATCACGCCGCTCGGCGTGGGCGATCGGCTGATCGCCTGGGGCGTGGACGCGGCCAAGGTGCAGCAGCTCGATTGGTGGCAAAGCACCGACGTGAACGGCATGCGCTTCGTCGCCACGCCGGCCCAGCACTTCTCCGGCCGCGGCCTCAACGACCGCAACAGCACCTTGTGGGCCTCGTGGGTCATCTTGAGCGGCGACCTGCGCCTCTTCTTCAGCGGCGACACCGGCTACCACGCCGGCTTCCGCAGCATCGGCGAACGCTACGGCCCGTTCGACGTGACGATGCTCGAAACCGGCGCCTACGACCCGCAATGGCCCGACGTGCACATGCAGCCGCACGAGACGCTGCAAGCGCACCTCGACCTGCGCGGTCGCTCGCTGCTGCCGGTACACAACGGCACCTTCGATCTCGCGATGCATGCGTGGGACGACCCGTTCGAGCGCATCGTCGAGCTTGCCGAAGCGAAAGGCGTGCCGGTGATCACGCCGATGATGGGTGAAGCAGTGGCGCTGCGGCAGCCACAGAACGGCAATACATGGTGGCGGGCGCTGCGGGAGCCAGTGAAGCTGCGCACTGCCGAGGCGTCGGCGCCGGGCTGAACGACACGGCGGCAGCGTCAGGCGGGTAGGCCGCACCCGAGCCCACTGCGCGGCAGCATGGCCTACGATCCGCGTGCACCTACCGACGCGATCGACCGATGCTCCTGCATGGCGTGACGATCTTCCTCAGCGCCTTTCTGCTGTT
>VBDL01000393.1 GCA_005884255.1 Betaproteobacteria bacterium
ATGAGCAAAGTCCGGCTTGCCGGCATCTCGGGAAGCCTGCGCCAGGCTTCCTGCAACACGGCCATCCTGCGCACATTGCAGGAGCGCCTGCCCGACGACGTCGAGCTGTCGCTGCTGCCGCTGGATGGCCTGCCGCTCTACAACGGCGACCTCGAAGGCTCGCTGCTGCCGCCGGCCGTGGCCGAGTTCAAGGCCGCGGTGCAGGCGGCCGACGGCATCGTGCTGTGCACGCCCGAATACAACTTCGGCACCTCCGGCGTGCTGAAGAACGCGCTGGATTGGGCCTCGCGCCCGGCGAACGCGTCGCCGCTGAAGGCCAAGCGCGTGCTGATCATGAGCAGCTCGCCCGCGTTCACCGGCGGCGTGCGCGCGCAGGCGCAACTGCGCGAGGCCTTTGCCAGCACGCTGTCGCGGGTGGTGTCGCACCCGCCGGTCGTCATCGCCGGTGTGCACGAGAAGGTCAAGGAAGGCCGCCTCGTCGACGAGTCGAATCTGCAGTTCGCGCTAGCAGCCGTCGCGGCGCTGGTGTCCGAAGTCCGCGCTGATCGAGCCGAGTAGGAGAGAGCCCATGCTGCCCACCGTCAACCTGCGTCCTCCCTTCAACATCACGCGGGCGAGCCACATCGTTCTGCACGTCGCGGACCTGAAGCGCAGCCGCGACTTCTACACAAACATCGTCGGCCTCGTCGTCACCGAAGAGACGGCCACCGAGTGCCACCTGCGCGGCCTGTCCGAGGCCTGCCACCACAGCCTGGTGCTGGTGCAGACCCGCGGAGAGGCCACCTGCAAGCGCATCGGCTTCCGCGTCTTCTTCGAGGAGGACCTGGACACCGCCTACGCGTACTTCAAGGAGCGCGGCCTGCCCGCCGATTGGGTGGAGGTGCCGCACCAAGGACGTACGCTGCACGTGTCCGACCCGATCGGCACCAAGCTCGAGCTGTGCGCGCAGATGAAGACCTGCGAGCGCCTGTACCTGCAGCGCGAGCTGTTCAAGGGCGCGCACGCGCAGCGCATCGACCACTTCCAGATCTTCGCGCCGGACTGCCACGCGCTGTGCGACTTCTACAGCCAGCTCGGCTTCCGCAACTCCGAGTACCTGGCGCATGGCGACAAGGTGCTCGGCGCGTTCATGTACCGCAAGGGCACGTGTCTCGATCTCGCGATCGTGGAGAACGCGGGGCCGAAGATGCACCACTTCGCCTACATCATTCCCGAGTCGCATCTGATCTTCACGGCCTGCGACCTGGCGGGCAACTACGGCTATGCCGACTCGGTCGAGCGCGGCCCCGGCCGACACGGCCCCGGCGGCATGCTGTTCGTGTACCTGCGCGATCCGGACGGCCACCGCGTCGAGCTGTGCGACGGGCACTACCAGACGATCGACATCGAGGTCGAGCCCGTGCGCTGGGATGCGGCGTCCTTGAGCACGAACGTGCGCTGGGGCCTGCCAGCGGTGGAGCGCTGGTACTTCGAAGCCACGCCGTTCGAGGACACGCCGACGATTCCGCCCGCGAAAAAGCCGCAGCCCACCACGCTGGAGGCCTACGTCCAGAAGCAGGTGGCCGCGAAGGCTGCCGCCCGTTGATCCAACCGCACCAGTCCACATGGCACGAATCAAATACCTCACCCGCGCAGACAGCCCCAACCAGGCGATCTTCGACCGCCTCGAGCGCGAGCGCAAAGTCCCGACCGCGAACATCTTCCTCGCGTTGACGCAGACGCCGGAGCTGCTCGACGGCTTTCTCACCTACGCGAACGCGCTGCGCAGCTCGCCGCTGAGCCCGCGGCTGCGCGAGCTGGCGATCCTCACCGTCGGGCACCTCGCGCGCTCGGAGTACGAGATCGCGCATCACCAGTCGCATGCGTTGAAGGCGGGCCTCACGCAGGCGCAGATCGATGCGGTGCCGCAGTTCGAGGGCTCCGCGCTCTTCACGCCGCAGGAAAAGGCCGTCATGGCCTTCGCGAAGGAATCGACGCTGAAGGTCGACGTGGCCGACGCATCGTGGCGAGCCGTGGCTGCCTTTCTCAGCGAGCCCGAGCTCATCGCACTCGTGCTGGTGGTCGCTTGGTACAACTCCGGCGTTCGGATCATGGCCGGCCTCGACATCGAGCTCGAAGAGGACCATCGCTGACTGCGGTGTCCTGCGCTCCACAACTCAAATCTTGGAGACAACCATGACTGCATCCGAACCTGATTCACGCCGCCGCGCCGTCGTCCTGGCCTCGGGCGGCCTGATGCTGGTCGCCGCGCTGCCCGGCCTCGCGCAAGCGGCCGGCGGCTCCCCGATCCGCGTCGGCGGGACGCTGCCGCTGACCGGTCCGCTCGCTTCCGTCGGCACGATCCACAAGATCGCCGGTGAAGTCTTCATCGACAGCATCAACAAGCGCGGCGGCTTGCTCGGCCGCAAGCTGCAGTGGGTGCTGCTCGATGACCAGTCGCAGCCCGCCAATGCGCGCACGCTGTACGAGCGGCTGATCACGGC
>VBDL01000421.1 GCA_005884255.1 Betaproteobacteria bacterium
TGGGCTTCAGCCCACGTGCGCCGGTGGGCTGAAACCCACCCTACGGGGCCAATCGAATGGTGTACTTCAAGCCGGCGAACTGCGGGCGGCTCACCACGTCGATCGCGCCGCCGAGGCGCTCGATGATTTCCCGCGCGATGGCCAGCCCGAGGCCGGTGCCGCCGTCGTTGCGCAGGTCGGCGCGCTCGCCGCGCCAGAACGGCTCGAACAGCCGCGGCAGCTGTTCCGGCGGAACCCCTTCCCCATCGTCTTCGACCGTGACCTCCGCGCCGGCCTCCAGCGGGCGCACCCGCAGCACGATGTTCTCGCCGCCGTAGCGCTGCGCGTTGTCCAGCAGATTGCTCACCGCCTCGCCCAGCCACAGCGGATGCGCGCGTGCGAGCACCGGCGCCTCCGGCGCATCGAGCGCGATGCTGCGGCCGGCTCGCAAGCCCTGCAGCACCAGCGGTTCGGTGGCTTCGCGCAGCAGCGGCACGATGTCCACGGTGCTCTGCTCGCCATTGACCGACAGCGCGGTTTCCGAGCGCGCCAGGCTGAGCAGCTGGCCGATCAGCCGCGTCAGGCGATCGCTGGAGGTCACCAGCCCCTGCAGCAGCGGCGCCCAGCTCGCATTCGTGCCGGTCGCCGGCAGCGCGCTCGACAGCTCCAGTTCGAGCTCCTGCGCCAGCACGCGGATGCCCGCCACCGGCGTGCGCAACTGGTGCGCGGCGTCGGCGACGAAGCGGCGCTGCAGCGCGACGAAATGCTGCACGTCGGAGAGCAACGCATTGATGCGCTCGATCAGCGGCACCGCTTCGGCCGGCACCCGCTCCAGCGGCAGGGCGGTCCAGTCGTTCGGCTCGTGCTCGCGCACCTGCGCGGCAACGTCGCGCAGCGGCTGCAAGCCGCGGCGGATGCCCCAGGCCAGCAGCGCGAAGGTCAAGGTGCCCAATGCCAGCGTCGGTACCACCATGCCGAGCTGGATGTCGCGCACCAGGCCCGCGCGCTTGTGCGTCGTCTCGATGACGATCACCGACACCGAGCGGTCGAGCATTGGCGAGGTCACGGAGAACACGGCGCCGCGCACCGGCTCGCCGGCGAGCGTGGCGTCGAACAGGGTCGGCTGCGCGAAACTGGCCCGGCGATCCAGCGGCACCGGCACCGCACTGTCGCCGGCGAGCACATTGCCCTCGGCATCCGTCATCGCGTAGCGGACGTGGTCGGTGCGGTCCCAGGTCAGCAGCTCCATGAACTGCCGGCTCAAGTCGAGCAGCGGCCCGCGGTCGGACCAGGTGACCTTGGCCGCCAGCGCACTGGCGGCATCCTGCAGGCTGCGGTCGAAGGCCATGTTGGCGCTGGAGCGCGCCAGCAGATACGCGCCAGCCGTGGCCACCAGCATGCCCAGCAGCCAGATCCACACCAGCGGACGCAGCAGCTGGCGCCGCAGGCTCGGACCATGCCTCGGGGCCGTCAAGACGCCTCCGCCAGCTCCATCACGTAGCCGAAGCCGCGCACTGTCTTGATCGCGACGCCCAGGTCGGCAAAGCGCTTGCGCAGCCGATGCACATAGACCTCGACCGAGTTCTCGCTGAAGTCCGACTCCCAGCTCGACAGCGTCGCGACAATGGATTCCTTCGGCACCAGTCGGCCGGCGCGCTGCATCAGCAGCTCGGTGAGCGCGAGTTCGCGCGGGCTCAGGCGCACGCGCTCGCCGCGGTGCATCAACTCGCGATGCGCGAGGTCCAAGGTCAGTTCGCCGAGGCTCAGCGTTTCGGTGATGCGGCCCTCGGCGCGGCGCTTCAGGGCGCGCAGCCGAGCCACCAGCTCGGGCAGATCGAAAGGCTTGACGAGATAGTCGTCGGCACCGGCGTTCAGGCCTTGCACGCGGTCGCCGAGCTCGTCACGCGCAGTCAGCAGCAGCACCGGCAGCTTGGCGCCGCGGCCGCGCCAGCCGCGCAGCACCTCCATGCCATCGCGCTTGGGCAGGCCCAGGTCGAGGATCGCGAGGTCGAACTGGTCGATGAGGCCGTGCGCGGCGGCCTGCTCACCGTCATTGAGCACATCCACGCCCCAGCCTTCGCGCTCCAGCGCGCGCGCGACACCCAGGCTCAGGGCGGGATCGTCTTCGACAAGCAGAATGCGCATGGCCGCCGATTGTCGGCCATGCGCGGCTGCGCTTACGCGAAGTTCTTCTCGGCGAATTCCCAGTTGACGAGCTTGTCGAGGAAGGTCTCGACGAACTTCGGGCGCAGGTTGCGGTAGTCGATGTAGTAGGCGTGCTCCCACACGTCGATGGTCAGCAGCGCCTTGTCGGTGGTGGTCAGCGGCGTGCCGGCAGCACCCATGTTGACGATGTCGACGCTGCCGTCACCCTTCTTCACCAGCCACGTCCAGCCCGAGCCGAAGTTGCCGACGGCCGACTTCGTGAAGGCTTCCTTGAAGGCCGCGTAGCTGCCCCACTTCGCATTGACGGCCTGTGCCAGCGCGCCCTTGGGCTCGCCGCCGCCGTTGGGCTTCAGGCAGTTCCAGAAGAAGGTGTGGTTCCAGATCTGCGCGGCGTTGTTGTAGATGCCGCCGGAGGATTTCTTGATGATCTCCTCGAGGCTCAGGTTCTCGAACTCGGTGCCCTTTTGCAGGTTGTTCAGGTTGACGACATAGGCGTTGTGATGCTTGCCGTGGTGGTACTCGAGCGTCTCGCGGCTCATGTGGGGCGCCAGCGCGTCGAGCTCGAAGGGCAAGGGAGGCAGCTTGTGTTCCATGGGGGTGTCCTTTCTGTTCGGTGGGTGTTGGAGCCAACCGGTCGATTGTAGGCAGGCTCACCGTGCCCATCATTCGCCGCTTACGCGTCGCGGGTATCGTCCGGCCGCAGCGCCGTCACGGTGGCATCGGCGCGGCCGTCGGCCCACTGCGCGCGGATCGCCTGCCCGACGTGGAGCTGGCGCACCGAGCTGAGGGGTCGATCTTCGACATCGCTCAACCACGCGTAGCCACGCGCCAGCACGCGTTTCGGGTCGAGCGCATGAAGGCGCGCCTGCAACGACTCGAGCCGCGAATGCTCGCGCTGACGCCGCGCAGCCACCGTGGACTGGGCGCGCGCCAGCCAGCGCTCCTGCCCGGTGGCGCGGCGCTGCACCCCCGCGACGAGCGCCGCGCGCGTGCGCTGGTCCAGCACGTCCAGGCGCTGCGCGTGGCGCGACAGCGCCTGCGCGGGCCGCGCGAGGTGCAGCGCGAGCCGATCGACGCGTTGCAGCTGGGTCTCGAGCGCGCCGCCCACGCGCCGACGCAATGCGGCTGCGAAGGTCTGCAGCACGCTCTCGCAGTCGCGCGTCGCGGGTGCCGCGAGCTCGGCCGCGGCGGTGGGCGTTGCGGCGCGCACATCGGCGGCGAAGTCGGACAAGGTCACGTCGGTCTCGTGGCCGACGCCGCAGATCACCGGGATCGGCGAGGCCACCACGGCGCGCACCACGCGCTCGTCGTTGAAGGACCACAGGTCCTCCAGCGAGCCGCCGCCGCGGCACAGCAGCAGCG
>VBDL01000422.1 GCA_005884255.1 Betaproteobacteria bacterium
GAGGTGGGGGACCATGGCGGTGACTGCTTGGAGGACGGAGCAAAGATTCTAGGCATATGGCGTTTCGCCCGCCGAACGCAAGGGAAGAAAAAAGGGCCACCCGAAGGTGGCCCTTGTCGAACAGCGCGAAGCGAAGTGCTTACTTGCTGTACGCCGTCTCGCCGTGCGAGGTGATGTCCAGACCTTCGCGCTCTTCCTCTTCAGGCACGCGCAGGCCGATCACCAGGTCGACGATCTTGTAGGCGACGAGCGAGACCACACCCGACCACACGACCGTCAGGCCGACGCCCTTGGCCTGGATCACGAACTGGTCCCAGATGCCGTTGCTGCCCACCGCGCCGGTGACCCAGTCGGTCACGAGGCCCGGGCCGCCGAGCGACTGGTGGTTGAAGATGCCGGTCAGCAGCGCGCCGACGATACCGCCGACGCCGTGCACACCGAACACGTCGAGCGTGTCGTCCGCACCGAGCAGCTTCTTCAGGCCGTTGACGCCCCACAGGCAGGCGAAGCCGGCGGCCGCACCGACCACGAGCGCGCCCATCAGGCCGACGTTGCCGGCGGCCGGCGTGATCGCCACCAGGCCGGCGACGGCGCCGGAAGCAGCGCCCAGCATCGAGGCCTTGCCCTTCATCAGCGCTTCACCCACACACCAGGCCAGCACCGCGGTGGCGGTGGCCGAGAAGGTGTTGATGAAGGCCAGCGCGGCGCTGTTGCCGGCTTCCAGCGCGGAACCCGCGTTGAAGCCGAACCAGCCCACCCACAGCAGCGAGGCACCGACCATCGTCAGCGTCAGCGAGTGCGGCGTGAAGGCCTCCTTGCCGAAGCCGATGCGCTTGCCGATCATGTAGGCGCCCACCAGGCCCGCGACGGCGGCGTTGATGTGCACCACGGTGCCGCCGGCGAAGTCCAGCGCGCCCCATTGCCAGGCGAGGCCGGCCTTGGCGTTCATCGCGTCGACGACTTCCTTGCCGGTGTAGGCGTCCGGGCCCATCCAGAACCAGACCATGTGCGCGATCGGCGCATAGCTGAAGGTGAACCACAGCACCATGAACGCGAGCACCGCCGAGAACTTGATGCGCTCGGCGAAGGCGCCGACGATCAGGCAGCAGGTGATGGCCGCGAAGGTCGCCTGGAACACGACGTATACGAGCTCCGGAATCACCACGCCCTTGCTGAAGGTGGCGGCGGTGGTGAAGGTGCCGGCGACCGGATCGAAGATGCCCTTCAAGAACAGCCGGTCGAGGCCGCCGATGAACGCGTTGCCCTCGGTGAACGCCAGGCTGTAGCCGTAGACGCACCACAGCACGACGATCAGCGAGAAGGTGACGAACACCTGCATCAGCACCGACAGCATGTTCTTGCTGCGCACCAGGCCGCCGTAGAACAGCGCCAGGCCGGGGATCGACATCATGATCACCAGCACGGTGGACACCAGCATCCAGGCGGTGTCGCCCTTGTTGGGCACCGGGGCCGAGGCCGCCGGGGCTGCGGCGGTGGCCGCCGAAGCCGCCGGCGCGGCAGCGGCCGCCGCGGAAGCGCCGGCGTCCGCAGCGGAAGCCGCAGCGGCGACCGCGGGCGCCGAGGCCGGCGCGTCGGCCGCGCCCGCCGTACCCGCGAAGCCGAGGACCGCGAGGCCCAGGGCCAGAGAAGCGATGAGTTTCTTCATGGTTGTCTCTCTATGAATGCGGCCGCGTCAGAGCGCGTCCTTGCCGGTTTCCCCGGTGCGGATGCGCACCACCTGCTCCAGCGTCGAGACGAAGATCTTCCCGTCGCCGATCTTGCCGGTGCGCGCAGCGGCCTCGATGGCCTCGATCACGCGGTCGACGATGGCGTCGTCCACAGCCGCCTCGATCTTCACCTTGGGCAGGAAGTCCACGACGTACTCGGCGCCGCGGTACAACTCGGTGTGCCCCTTCTGGCGGCCGAAGCCCTTGACTTCGGTCACCGTGATGCCTTGAACGCCGATGCCGCTCAAGGCCTCACGCACTTCGTCAAGCTTGAACGGCTTGACGATCGCGGTCACCATCTTCATGGTTGCCTCCTTCAGTGGGGGGTGGATCAGAAGGTCTTGGACAGGCTCAGCACTACGCTGGTCTTGCCGCCGTCTTCGGGAGTAATGAGCGCACCGGGGACGACGCCGGCCCCGGTCGTGAAGTAGGCCTTCTTGCTGGTGCCGACGACAGCCGCACCCACAACCCAGCCGCTAAGGTCCTTGGTGACACCCAGCTTGTAGTCGTCGACACTCTTCTTGGACAGGCCGATCAGCGGATCGGTCGCGTTCTTGATGTACTGGTGGCCATAGTGGCCGTTGACGCCCCAGCCGCCGCCGAGATCGTAGGCTGCGCTGAGGTCGAGGTACCAGTTGCCCTTGGTGTCGACACCGGTGCCGTCACCCAGGCCGAAGAAGTTGCTCAGGCCGTAGTTCAGCTTGGCGGTGACGATCGAATAGCTGGCGCCGATGTAGATTTCGTCCTGGTGCACGTGGCCCTGGCCCAGCGTGTCTGCCTTGGTCGGGTAGAAGTAGTAGAGCGCGCCGACATCCAGGCCCACGCCGGCGACTTCGAACTTGTAGCCACCGTAGAAATCC
>VBDL01000423.1 GCA_005884255.1 Betaproteobacteria bacterium
GTGATCGTCCAGTCGGACCTCGGCGCGTCGGCGGCTTGGGCCAAGGTCGGCAGCACGCTGATCGCGGAAAGGGCGGCAAGGGCGAGAAGCGATTTCTTCATGTTGGCTCCGGAGTGGATCGAGGTAGGGATCGCTACGTCTTTTTGCAGCTTTTGTGCCACGCGGGACCCACGTTTCTGCGCCCCAATGTCGGGCATCGCACCCAGAGGAAGCGAATCGATCGCACTGAACTGGTGATTTGCCACCGGACGCACTCCAAAGGTGCGCTACCTCGCTTGCCGCGGCCGGGCGCCCGCGGCGGCACAATCCGCCCCCAGGAGGGAAACGCGATGTCATTGGCCGTGATCCACAGCCGCGCGCTCGATGGGCTCGAGGCGCCGGAGGTGACCGTCGAGGTGC
>VBDL01000394.1 GCA_005884255.1 Betaproteobacteria bacterium
GGCGGATGCCCGAGAGCACCTCGGCGAAGCGATCCGGTGATGGCGACGGTGATGATGGCCTGCGAGGCGCCGCGCCATCCGTTCCCGGCCTGCCCGCAGCCACGCGCGCCGGACTCATCGAAACCGCGCGCCGGCTCGACCCGCTGGTGTTGCGTTGGGCGCAATGACGCGCGCATTGGCCGACACGATCAAGCCATTTCCGGCAACCCGGCGAGAACCTTGTCGAGTGTGATCGGATAGCCGCGCACACGCACGCCGGTGGCGTTGTAGATCGCGTTGGCGACGGCCGCAGCCACCCCGCAGATGCCAAGTTCGGCGACGCCCTTGGCCTTCATCGGCGACGAGATCGGGTCGGTCTCGTCGAGGAAGATCACATCCTGATGAGGAATATCGGCATGGACCGGCACTTCATAGCCGGCGAGGTCGTGGTTGACGAAGAAGCCGGAGCGCGTGTCGACCACGAGTTCCTCCGTCAGCGCCGCGCCGACGCCCATCGTCATCGCGCCGATGACCTGGCTGCGCGCGGTCTTGGGGTTGAGGATGCGGCCGGCGGCGCACACGGCGAGCATGCGCCGCACGCGCGCCTCTCCCATCGAAACCGCGCGCCGGCTCGACCCGCTGGTGTTGCGTTGGGCGCAATGACGCGCGCATTGGCCGACACGATCAAGCCATTTCCGGCAACCCGGCGAGAACCTTGTCGAGTGTGATCGGATAGCCGCGCACACGCACGCCGGTGGCGTTGTAGATCGCGTTGGCGACGGCCGCAGCCACCCCGCAGATGCCAAGTTCGGCGACGCCCTTGGCCTTCATCGGCGACGAGATCGGGTCGGTCTCGTCGAGGAAGATCACATCCTGATGAGGAATATCGGCATGGACCGGCACTTCATAGCCGGCGAGGTCGTGGTTGACGAAGAAGCCGGAGCGCGTGTCGACCACGAGTTCCTCCGTCAGCGCCGCGCCGACGCCCATCGTCATCGCGCCGATGACCTGGCTGCGCGCGGTCTTGGGGTTGAGGATGCGGCCGGCGGCGCACACGGCGAGCATGCGCCGCACGCGCGCCTCTCCGGTTGCCGCGTCGACGGCGACTTCGACGAAGTGCGCACCGAAGGTCGACTGCTGGTACTTCTTGTCGAGGTCACCGTATTCCATCGCGTCCTCGGCCGCGAGGCCGGTCTCGCCCGCGGCCTGCGCAAGCGGCACGCTGCGACCGCCCGAGCGCACCTGGCCGTCCGCGAACACCGCATCGGCGGCGTTGAAGCCGAGCGTGTGCCCCACGGCTTCGCGAAGCTTCACGCAAGCGGCATAGACACCGGCGGTCGAGCAGTTGCCGCCCCATTGCCCGCCTGAGCCGCACGAGACCGGAAAGGTCGAGTCGCCCAGGCGAACCATCACCTTGTCGAGCGGCACCCCCATCATCTCGGCGGCGGTCTGGGCGATGACCGTGTAGCTGCCCGTGCCGATGTCGGTCATGTCGGTCTCGACCGTCACGACGCCGCGACGGTCGAGCCGAACCCGTGCGGCCGACTTCGTGACCTGGTTGCCGCGGAACGCCGCGGCGACGCCCATGCCGACCAGCCAGCGCCCTTCACGCGTCTTGCCCGGCTGTGGATTGCGCTTGCCCCATCCGAAGCGATCGGCGCCGGTGCGCAGGCATTGCACGAGTTGGCGCTTCGAGAAGGGCCGCTCGGGCCTTTCGGGATCGACCTGGGTGTCGTTGAGGATGCGGAACTCGACGGGATCGAGCCCGAGCTTCTCGGCCATTTCGTCGATCGCGATCTCCAGCGCCATCATGCCCGTCGCCTCGCCCGGTGCGCGCATCGCGTTGCCTTCTGGGAGATCGAGCACCGCGAGCCGCGTGGCCGTCATGCGGTTGGCGCCGGCATAGAGCAGGCGGGTCTGGTGGACCGCGCCATCGGGCTTGCCCCCCGGCAGATCGCCGGACCAGCTTTCGTGGCCAATGGCGGTGATCTTGCCGTCGCGCGTGGCGCCGATGCGGATGCGCTGGATGGTTGCCGGCCGATGTGTCGTGTTGTTGAACATCAGCGGCCGCTGCAGCGCCACCTTCACCGGTCGCTTGGCGGCTCGCGCGCCGAGCGCCGCAAGCAGAGCGTCGGCGCGCAGGAACAGCTTTCCGCCGAAGCCGCCGCCGATGAAGGACGAGTTGAGCCGAACCTTCTCCTTGTCGATGCCGAGCGTCCTGGCCATCTCGGCCGTGCTCCAGTCGATCATCTGGTTCGAGGTCCAGAGCGTCAGCTTGTCGCCGTTCCAGGCGGCGATCGACGCATGCGGCTCCATCATCGCGTGTGCCTGATCGGGCGTGGTGTAGGTGGCATCCAGCTGGACCGCAGCCGCAGCAAACGCGCCGGCGAAGTCACCCACGGCCGTATCGGGCGCGCCGGCGGTGATGCGCGGAGGTTTGGTCGCGGAGTTCTTCGCCGCGGCGAGGTCGAAGCTTCCCGCAGCCTTGACGTAGTCGACGCGCACCAGCTGTGCGGCGGCGCGAGCCTGTTCGAACGTCTCCGCGACCACCAGCGCGATGGCCTGATGGTAGTGCTCGATCTCGGGGCCACCGAGCAGCTTGGCGGTGTTGTAGTTCCCCTTGCCGAGCTTCCCGGCGTTGCTCGCCGTGACGATGGCGAGCACGCCCGGCGCGGCCCTGGCGCGGCTCACGTCGATCGAGGCGATCCGGCCCTTGGCGATGGCCGAGCCGACCACAGAGCCATAGGCCTGGTTCGGCACGACGTCGTGCCGTTCATAGGCATAGGGCGCGGTGCCCGTTGTCTTCAGCCGGCCATCGATGCGGTCGATGGGCTTGCCGACGACCTTGAGCTGGTCGATCGGGTTGGTGCTTGCGGGAGCGTCGAACTTCATCGCCTAAGCCTTCGCTTGTGCCAGCACGGCGGCGAGCGTGCGCTCGGCCAGTTGCAGCTTGAATTCGTTCTGCGACGTCGGCTTGGCGCCGGCGAACAACTGCGCCATGACGGCCCGAGCCCCGCGCGGCAGCGCTGCCTCGGCCGCCTCGATGCGCCACGGCTTGTGGGCCACGCCACCCAGCGCCACGCGGCCGCTGCCGTCGCGCTGCACGATCGCGGCGACCGACACCAGCGCGAAGGCATAGGAGGCCCGATCGCGCACCTTGCGATAGATGTGCTTGCCGCCCACCGGCTTGGGCAGCGTCACCGCGGTGATCAGCTCGCCGGGCGCGAGCGCGGTTTCGACATGCGGCGTGTTTCCGGGCAGCCGGTGGAAATCGACGATCGGGATGCGCCGCGTCGCGCCGGTGGGACCCACCGTCTCCACCGTGGCGTCGAGCGCGCGCATCGCCACGGCCATGTCGCTCGGATGCGTGGCGATGCACGCGTCGCTGGAGCCGACCACGGCATGCTGGCGGCTGAACCCGCCGATGGCCGCGCAGCCGCTGCCGGGCTGGCGCTTGTTGCACGGCTGGTTGGTGTCGTAGAAGTAGGGGCAGCGC
>VBDL01000395.1 GCA_005884255.1 Betaproteobacteria bacterium
CCGAAGGGCGCACCGACGTGGTCACCAACCAGGGCGAGGTCGACGACCTGCTGGCCAGCCTCGGGTTCTAGGGCCTGTTAACGCTATTGGAGGGCTCACGCCCGCGACTGGCAGGCCGCAGGGCTAGGCGCGGCTGAGGCGCGTGCCGGGTGGCACGCAACGAGGTCGCAACGACGCCCTGCGGCCTGCCAGCCACGGGCCCGAAGGGTGATCCCAGGAAACGGGCGCCCTCCGCGTTGCAAATGCTCGCCGGGGGAACCACCCCGGCTGTGCTTTGCGGTACACAGAACTGTATACACTTTGGGCCGTCGCCGCGGAGCCCGGATCACGGTCGCGATGTTTGCCCTCACAGAGCCCGCTGTGGTGAGGATGCGCAGCAAGCTGTCGCTGCGCTCACTCGACCCTGTGAGGCTTTCATGGACGCTCACCTGCTCGGCCGCCTCGCGGCCACCATTCTCGCGCTCTCGAGCCTGAGCGCCGCAGCGCAAACCAACGACGACATCCTCATCGGTGCCAGCCTGCCCTTGAGCGGGCCCAATGCCGCGGCCGGGCAGGAAACGCTTACCGTTGCGAAGGCCGCCTTCGAGGCCTTGAATGCCGCGGGCGGCATCCAGGGCCGCAAGGTCACGCTGAAGGTTCTGGACGACGAGTTCTCGCCGCCCAAGGCCGCCGAGAACGTCCGCAAGCTCGAGGCGCAGGGCGTGGTGGCGCTGTTCAACTGCTGGGGCACGGCCATCTGCCGCGCCGTGCTGCCGGTGGCCACTGAGGGCCGCCTGCCGCTGGTCACCGGCATCGGCCTCGACGACGCGATGCGCGGCCCGGCCGGGCGCTACGCCTTCAACGTGCGCCCCACCACCGACGACGAGATCGCGCGCATGGTGCGGCAGATGACGACCATCGGCCAAGTCCGCATCGGCGTCGTCTACCAGGACGACGCCTTCGGCAAGAGCGGGCAGGCCGCCGCGCAAGGCGTGCTGGCCCGGGCCCATCTCAAGGCGGTGGGCGAGTTCGCCATGGCGCGCGACGGCAGCAATGTGTCGACGGTGGTCCAGGGGCTGCGCGCGTCCGAGGCGCAGGGTGTGGTGGTGGTGGCGCCGCCGCATACTGCCGTGGCCCTGATCCGCCAGGCGCGGCAGGCGGGCCTCGCCACGCAGTTCTATTGCCTGGCCGCCCAGGCACACCGCAAGATGGTGGCCGACCTGGGCGAGCACACGAGCGGCGTGGTGTTCACGACGCTGGTGCCGAGCCCCTGGAACGCCGGGCTGCCGATCGTGAGGGAGTACCAGCAGGCGGTCTCCGGCGCCACCGGCGGCAAGGCCGACTACTCCTACCTCGGGCTGGAGGTGTACATCAACGCTCGCGTGCTGATCGAGGGGCTGCGCAAGGCCGGGCCGAAGGTCACGCGCGAGGGGCTGGTGTCGGGGCTCGAAGGCATGGGCGAGAAGCTGCTCGCGCCGGCGGTTTCGGTGCGCTACGCGCCGGGGCACCGCAGCGGCTCTTCCTATGTCGGCTTGACGATGGTGAGCCGCGCCGGATCCTTCATCGAGTGACTCGATGCCGGGGTAACGGCTGGAATTCCCCGCCTTATCGCGCTGAAGCCGCGGGGCGTGGCGCCAACAATGGCATGCCATGTCCGACAACGCCCAGGACCGCAACCTACCCGCCACCGAACGAAAGCTGCGCAAGGCGCGGGCCGAAGGCCAGGTCGCGCGCTCGCGCGATCTGTCGCACTTCGCGGCGATTGCCGTCGGCGGCGCGCTGCTCGTCGCACTGGCGCCGCAGCTCGCGGGGCGGCTGAAAGCATTGCTGGGGCAGGGCCTGTCGTTCAACGCGGCCAGCCTGGCCGATCCACGCCTGATGGGCGAGCGCCTGGCCGAGCTGTCGGCCAAGTGCCTGCTCGTCGTGCTGTCGCTGGGCGCGGCGATGACCGCGGTGGCGGTGGTCGGCAGCATCGCGGTCGGTGGCTGGAACTGGACGCTCAAACCCCTGGCGCCGAGGTTCGACAAGATCGATCCGCTGGCCGGCTTCGGCCGCATGCTGTCCAAGCAGCACCTGGTCGAGACGCTGAAGGCCAGTGCGCTGGCGCTGATTCTTGGCGTGATCGGCGCGCTGTACCTGAAGTCGCACCTCGACGAGTTCAGCGCCACCTTGTCGCTGCCGCTGCCGGCGGCCATCGGGCAGACCGGCGACATGCTGCGCGGCGGACTCACGCTGCTGGTGCTCGCGCTGGCGCTGTTCGCGGTGGTCGACGTGCCGCTGCAGCGGCACCTGTACGCGCAGCGGCAGAAGATGAGCCACCAGGAGGTCAAGCAGGAGCACAAGGAGGTCGAGGGCAACACCGAGGTCAAGGCCAAGGTGCGCGCTCGCATGCGCGAGATGACCAAGCGCCGCATGCTGGCCGCGGTGCCGCGCGCCGACCTGGTGGTGATGAACCCGACGCACTACGCGGTGGCGCTGAAGTACGACGACGGCAGCATGGCCGCGCCGCGCGTCGTCGCCAAGGGCGCCGACCTGCTGGCGATGAAGATCCGCGACGTGGCCAAGGAGGCCAAGGTGCCGGTGCTGCAGGCGCCGGTGCTGGCGCGCGCGCTGTATGCGCATGCCGAGCTCGACCGCGAGATTCCGGCGGCGCTGTTCGCCGCCGTGGCGCAGGTGCTGGCCTATGTGTACCAGCTGCGCGCTGCGCTCTCGGGGCGCGGCGCGATGCCGGGCGAGCTGCCGGAACTGAGCGTGCCGCAGGAGCTCGACCCGCATCAAGTGAAGGCAAGCCCGCACACCGCAGATTCGTAGGGTGGGCTTCAGCCCACCATCGTCCGCGTGGGCCGAAGCCCACCCTACAAACCACCTGCGGAACGCGAGCCCACGCGCACCGGCGGCGCATCGATCTCGAAGCTCACCCGCGTGCCCACGCCGGGCTCGCTGTGCAGCGCGATGTCGCCGCCCATCAGGCGCACGAAGCGCTGGCTGATGACCAGCCCGAGGCCCGTGCCGCCGCGCCGCTGCTGCGCATCGCCCACCTGAGAGAAGGGCTGGAACAGCCGCGTGCATTCTTCGACGCTCATGCCGATGCCACTGTCTTGCACCTCCAGATGCAGCCGCGACGGCGCGATGAAGCGCGCGCGCAGGCTCACCGGGCCGGCCGGCGTGAACTTCACTGCGTTGTCCAGCAGGTTCAGCAGCACCTGGCGCAGCCGCTGCTCGTCGCCGCGCACCGCGGCGGGCAGATCCGGCGCCAGTTCGCAGCTGAGCTGCACCTGCGGCTTGTCCGCGACGCGCATGCGGATGATCTCCACCACCACACGCAGCGTGTCCTGCAGGTCGAAGGGGTCGGACATCAGCTCGAACTTGCCGGCCTCGAT
>VBDL01000396.1 GCA_005884255.1 Betaproteobacteria bacterium
TCGACGCATTGTCGTGCCGCGCCACTTTGTCACGCCGCGCCGGCGCGCGATCGGAGTAGTCGGCCCGGCCCTGGAGTAGGAAGCAGCGCAGCCACACGACGTGTTCTGGACGACGTAGCCAAGGCCGGTGTCGCGCCGGCAACCTCGCGACGATTTGGTCACAGCCACTGGCGAACTTCGGCTCTTGGCCGGTCAGCACTGCTCATGAATGGCAGCTCCGGTTGCCTTCAATGACCCGGCAAGTTCCTTGATACGGGCCTTTATATCCGCCTGGACCTGGCGTCGAGCGCCTGCTCCTGCCTCGAGTGTCGTGCGATGCGCATGTTCTGCTGCGACAAGCCTGACGGTACTGATGCCGTGCTAGCGGGCGTCGTGTTTCTGCGCGCCGAGTGCGCCGCGCTTCGCGGTTGCGGGGCGCATCGCCATCGCACCGAGCGCGGCGCAAGCCGCCATGGTCCAGACGATCACCGCGCCTGACGGGAGGTCGAACAGCGCCGACAGTGCGAGCCCGAGTGCATAGCCGAGCGCTCCGAGGCCATAGGCGATGAGGTAGCGCCTCGGCCCACGATGCGCGCGCGTGGCAAGCGCCGGGATGATGAGGCTCGAGAACACGAGGTAGACGCCCACCAACTGCACCGATGCAGTGACGGCGAGCGCAAAGGCGCCATAGAACCCGAAGCGACCGAGCCGCCGCACCCAGCCCAGACGCAGCGCGGCGAGCAGCAGTGCGGACACGAGCGCGAGCCACAGCAGCTGCGTCGTGCTGACCCACAGGATCTGCCCGACGAGCAGGTCCTTCAGGTGCTCGCCGCCGTGCGGATTGCCCGCCAGCAGCAGGATGCCTGCGCAGGCGGCGAGGATGAACATCACACCGATCAGCGCTTCCTGCTGCTGCGGCAGGCGCCGCTCCGTCCAGGTGAGCAGCAGAGCCCCGAGCAAGGCTGCGCACACCGCGGACACCTGCACCGCGAGGCCGCCCTCGGGCGTGCCCAGCGCATCGGCGGCGATCACGCCGAGCCCGGCGATCTGCGCGATCGCCAGGTCGATGAAGACGATGCCGCGGTCCAGCACCTGAGTGCCCAGCGGTACATGCGTGGAGAGCACAAGCAGCCCCGCGATCAACGCCGGGCCGACGATGCCCCACTCGAGCGCGCTCCAGTTCATTGCTTTGCTCCCGCGGCAAGCAACCGGGCTAGCGTGTCGTCGAAGAGGCCGAACAAGTCCTTCGCGCCATCGCTGCCTCCCACCGTGAAGGGAAGCTTCACCGCCGGGATGCCCGCGTTCTTGCTGAGCCATTCGGACGGCCGCGGATCCTGGTAGGCGCTGTACAGCACCATGCGCGCCGGCGTGCCCTTCAACGCGGACATCACTTCCTGCAGGTGCGACGCGGTGGGCTCCACGCCGGGCTTGGGCTCGAGCACGGCCACTTCCTTCAGGCCCAGCCAGTCGTAGAGGTAGACGAAGGCCTTGTGCTGCGAGACCACCGGCGCGCCCTTCAGTGGCGCCGCCTGCGCGGTCCAGCGCGCGATGGCCTGTTGCCATCTCTGCGCGAAGTCGGCCTGGGCCTTGGCGTACTGGCTCGCGTGCGCGGGGTCCACCTGCTGCAGCCGGGTGCCGAGCGCCGTGGCCACCTGGGCGATGTTGCGCGGATCGGTCTGGATGTGCGGATTGCCCGCTGCATGCACGTCACCCTGGGAGCGATCGAGCTGGCTCGGCACGTCCAGCTTGCGCACGTAGTCCGCAGCTGCGAAGTTGCCGGGCTGGCCGGGCTGCACCCGGGCGTTGCCCGACTGTTGAAGCAGCACCGGCAGCCAGCCGATCTCCAACTCCGCGCCGGTGCAGACGACGAGGTCGGCGTTGCGCGCGCGTGCGATCAGGCTCGGCTTGGCCTGGATCTGGTGCGGGTCCTGCAGCGCGCTGGTGGCGACGGCCACGTCGACCAGGCTGCCGCCGAGTTCCTGTGCCAGCGCGCCCCACTCGGGCTCGCAGGCGAACACGCGCAGCGCAGCATGGGCGGGCGTGGCCAGCAGCGCCAGCGGCGCGACGACGAGCGTGATAAGGAATGTGCGTTTCATGTTCCTGACTCCAAGGTCGAAGGAGATGTCAGTAGCTGTGCGCGCCGTGCGCTCCCAGGCTCATCTGGTATTGCAAGAAGATCTGGTTGTCGGCGAGGCCCTCATGAGCACGGTCCTGCGCGAACTGCAGGCGCACGCGCGAGAACTCGCTCGGGCTGAAGTCGAGCATCAGCGTGTTCTTGTATGGCCGATAGCCGCTGCTCGCGAACGAGGCCGCGTTCAGCCCGTAGTCCGGCGTGCCGGCGTTCAACCGCTCGGTGCGCAGGCCCACTCGCCAGCGCGGCACGAACTGGTAGACCCCTTGCAGGTACCAGCCCGACTGCAGCGCTCGGTAGGCGCCAAGGCTGTCGGCGTTGCCGACGTCATAGACGAGGCTGCCGCTGCGCGTGCTGCGCAGGTATTCACCCTGCAGCTTGAAGCTCGTGCGCGTGGCGTTGCCATTCGGGGCCCATTTCCAGATCGCGTCGGCGACCCACACGCGGGTGCTGCCGCTGAAGGCGTTGGTGACCGTGCTGCCGGCTGCGTTGGTCGCCACGAGGCCCTGGTCGCTTGCCTTCGCATTCAGCACCGAGAGGCCGGCGCGCCAGCTGTGGCTGGCGCCGATGTCGCCGCCGGTGTGAGCGGTGAGCGCCGTCATCCCGGCGCCATTGCGCCCTGCGTCGCTGCCCGGGAAGCTGCGACCGCGGCCGAGTTCGGCACCCAGTTCGATGTACTGGTCGGTGGGCGCGAGCCAGGTCAGTTGCACGCCGTCGTCGCCGTATTGCGTACCCAGCATGGCCTGGTAGGCCAGCTGGGCATGCTGTGGGTTGAGGTAGCCCACGCCGGAAAAGAAACGACCCGCCTTCAGCGACAAGCCGTTGCCGAGCGACGTGGTCTGGACGTAGGCCTCCTCCACCGACACCGAGTTGTCGGGGTGCAGCGCGATGTTGGCCGCTCCGCGCAGCCAAGGATCGATGTTGGCGGCGAATCCGAGCTCGGACTCTGCGAGGCTGAAGCCGCGCGTGCCCGGACCGATCTCCGCATCCTTCGGCAGCGGGAAGCCGGTAATCGCGTAGTTCGCCGGGTCTTGCGAGGTACGCGCGTAGAGGCCCGAGAGGATCAGCGACATCGAAGGGTTGAACGCATTCGCGCCGCCGCCCGCCGAGGCGGCGCCGGGTGGGGTCGGACTCGGTGCGCTGGGGGTGGGCGCAGCGCTGGGCGCGGTGGCTGTGGCGGCGGCCGCTTCGGCCGCCTTCAAGCGCTGCTCCAGCGCCTGGAGGCGCGCCTCGTACGCGGCGCGCAGCGCTTCGATCTCCTGTCGCAGCGCCGTGAGGTCGGCGGCTGTGTCGGCCAGGGCGCCGAACGGCGCGACCAAGGCAAGCGCAATGCTCGCCGGCAACAGCTTGTGCATGGGTTCTCGCTCCAGGCAAGGACGTTGAGCGCGCGGGGCGGACTCGCTGGGCGGGCCCGACGTCGCGGGGAACGTTCAGTGCAGGACGAGGGGCGGCGCGCGGCTGCGATAGGCCCGCGCGGGCAACGCAATCCAGCCGCTGCTTGGAGCGGTTTGCGGCGGCTCGTAGCGGCCGACGGGATGCGGCGACGAGGGCGGTTCGCCGGGCAACGCGGCGCCGCTCAAAGCAGTCGCGATCAGGCACAGGTCGCAATGGCCTTCATGGACCAGTTGCTTGCCACGCACATCGCCCCACTCCGCACGTGTGTGCGAAAGGGCGTGCCACGTCGCTGCTGCCTGCGCGATCGGCAGCAGCAATGCGAACCACAGCAGCCACGCGAAGCGGCGCCGCGGGACAGAGCGGAAGAGCGGTACTCGCATGGCGCAGGCAATCATCTTAGTCGCCTGGAGATGTTCCACGCGGGCGGCCGCGACACGTCGCCACGATCAGCGCGCGCCGAGGCCGGCGCGGTCGCTGAGCACGGTGATGCTCAGCCTGGAAAGAATCGCCGGATCGACAGCACCAGGATCGAGCCCGGCACTGCGTGCGCTGGCGGCGGCACAACTCATCGCCGACGAAATCGGCTATGAACGCAAGGACATCGTCGTCGACGATCGGCTCTACGCCAGCAGTGCGGGCGACTTGCTCGCCATCATTCGTGCGCTCGACAAGAAGCTCGATCGACCCCTACCGGACATCCAAGAGCTCAAAGAGCCGGCCTTGAACCGATCGTGAGTGGTTGGTCGTCCGTCGGCTTCGAACTCAGGCTTGGTTTGGCGGATCAAAATCCCAATGTTGGCATGGAGCCTCATCGTGAGCACCACTGCCCGGACACTCGCAGCCTTCGCAGCGCTGGCCCTTTGCCTTTGCTCGATCCCAGCCGGCGCGCAGGCTCAGCACGGCGGTCGCTCAGAGGGGCATTCCTGGCATGGGACGGCACCGAATCAAGGCTCGCGGCCGGCTGATGCGAATGGTCGCCACGGTGACCACTCAGGCGGTCACTTCAGACACGAGCATCACCACTGCTGCTTCAGCCCGTTCTGGGGCGTGGGCGTCGGCATCGGTCTTGGCGCCTACTATGACGGCGGATCGTGGTACCAGGGCGGCGCTTACTACGAGACGCTGCCGATCGAGCCCGGGACCGCCCTCCCCGCGCCAATCATCTATCCACGCAACGGCCAGAGCCCCGAGCAGACCGAGGCGGACCGGCAGGATTGCAACCGCTGGGCCGTGACACAGCCCGATGCCGTCGCCGGCGCCAGCGCCTTTCAACGCGCCACGGCGGCATGCATGGATGTCCGGGGGTACACGGTGCGTTAGAACCAGGGAGCGTCACCGAATCCAGAGGAGTCGCACATGAAAGCAGCCTTGAAGACCGTGTTGCTCGTTGCGCTCGCCGTCGTCGGCACGCTCTTCTGCGGGGTCGCCCTTGCGCGGAACAGCGCGAATGTGTACTGGTCGGTCGGCGTCGTCGCGCCGGGCTATCCGGTGGGGGTGGGTGTGGCGTTCAGCAATGCGCCGTTTGCGTACCCGCCGCCCGTGTACTGGGGGCCGCCGGCCGTGGTCTATGGACCCCCGGTGATCTATGGGCCTGGCCCTTACTTCTACGGGCCGGCTCCTTACCTCTATGGGCCGAGCCTCTATTACCTGCCGCCGGGGCCCATGTACTACGGACCGCGGTGGCGGCACGGCGGCACCGCTAGGCGGCGTTCATCGCGCGTCTGCAGGACACAAAAAAGCCCCGATTCGGCAGTCACCGATCGGGGCTCGCAGGTTCAAATCGAGATCAGCAGGCTTCCGCCTTCTACAAGTTCTTGATTCAGAAGACGCCTACGCGAATGCTGATCGTGGCCCGGGAGCAGAACGGCGCTCTACAACCATCCCCATATCCTTCGCATCCAGGCGGGAACCGTTTGACGCCGAGGCTGGTAGTTCTGGCGGAGGAAGTTTCGATCCATCAAGCACCTCTCGATGATGTGGCAGCATGGCCATCTGCACTGCCGGAATTTACGCACTCGACGCGCTCGCCATCGACATACGCGACGCCGTCTATGACCTCGATGAGCATTGAGCCGAAGCGTCCCTCCCACACGTACCGCTGCACGCCCTCGGTCAGCAGCGGGAGCGGAGCCTGCTGGGACTCCTCGCGCAAACGGAGGAGCTCAGGGTACAGCGGCGCATTCATGGTCAAGCCAAGTACTGGATACGCATCCAGTATATGCGATGGCGGCGCGAATGCCAGGTGCAATGCGGACGAACTGCTGGAAGGCCGTGCACACGTTCGCGCTGCCAGGCGCAGGCCGCGACCGCGGCCGTGCTTGGAGACCGACCGCTGAATCGCAACCATAGGCCCGCGACAGCACCTCTTGTTGCCTGCAAGGCGATGTCCCGCGGGGCACGGCGCCGGACTCTCGCGCTACCCCAAAGCCGCACTGACCATCCGGTGCGGGCACCTTGTAGAGTGGCCTGTGGCCTCCACCAGGTCGACTACGACCATCTGCCCGCCTTGCCTGCCGTGGACGATGCGACGCCCCGTGCCCGACTTGTCAGGCCACCCCAAGCTGCAGATCCACCAGGTCGACTTCGACCACCTGCCCGGCTTGCCTGCCGTGGACGATGTCTTCATCGCACTGGGCACGACCATCAAGGTCGCAGGCTCGCAAGAGGCCTTTCGGCGCGTCGACTTCGACGCCGTGCTGAACACTGCCCGTGCTGCTCGCTCAGCCGGCGCGAGGCGGTTGCTCATCGTCTCGGCACTCGGCGCCGATGCCACCTCGCGCGTCTTCTACAGCCGTGTCAAGGGCGAGATGCAGCGCGCTGTCGCCGAGATCGGCTACGAGGTGGTGGTCTTCGCGCAGCCTTCCTTGCTGGCCGGCGATCGCGTCGCGCTCGGGCAACCCGAGCGCGCGGGCGAGGTGTGGACGATGCGCCTGCTGCGTCCGGTGCTGGGGTGGGTGCCGCGCAGCGTGCGACCCATCGCGGCCGACGATGTCGCCCGCGCCATGCTACGTGCCGCTCTGGGCTCACCTCCCGGCATTCACTTCCTTCGCTCGGCACAGATGCAGCCTGCGGGCCCGACGCCTGGCTGACGATCGCGTCGCGCGGCTACCATTCGCCGGTGCGACCTCACCGCCTCGTGTGAGGTCGCGGGGATGTGCCGCGGACTGCGACAGAAGGAGCCAGGTTGAGCATCGAACTCGCGTACGCCGAACTCGGGTTGCCCCTCGGGGCGAGCGAATCGGAAGTGAGGGCCGCCTGGCGCCGGCTGGTGTCGCGCTGGCACCCGGACCGCAACGCGTCGGCGGATGCGGTGAACCTCATGCAACGCATCAACAGCGCGTACGAGAGGATCAAGCTGGCGGCCTTCGCCGGCCCGTCGGACAGGCCCCCTGACGGCAAGACACCGGGCGCTTCTCGACAGGCCGAACCGCAGGGCCGCACGCTCCGCCGGAAGGTGAGGTTGTCGTTGGAAGAAGCGGCGCTCGGCTGCACCAAGGTGTTGCGGGGCAAACTGACGGACACGTGCGCCGCGTGCATCGGCCACGGCGTACTGAAGCCCGAGGCACCCTGCCCGGGCTGCGACGGCGCCGGAACCGTGCGCGGCAGTGCGTGGTTCGGCTGGCTGCCGACGCAGTCGACCTGCGAGGCCTGTGAGGGTAGCGGGGTCCTTCGCCGCATCTGCCCGGCCTGCGAGGGCCAAGGCGAATGCACCAGCGCCTACCGGCGCACCGTTCGGATGCCCGCCGGCGTTCGGCAGGGCGACGTGCTGAGCGCCGAAGGCACTGACGATCGGCACGCGGACTTCGACGGCACGCTCGAGCTGCACGTCGAGATCGCCAAACACAAGCTGTTCATGGTCGGCGACGACGGCACTCTGCGCTGCGAGATGCCGGTGGACGGCTTCGCGTGGATCGCCGGCGCCTGGATCGATGTGCCCACGCTCACCGGTCTGCAGCAGATGCGACTGCAGCGAGGGCGCCACGTGTACCGGCTGCGCGGACAGGGCCTGCCGCTGGAACGCCGCAGCACCGCCCGGGGCGACTACCTGGTGAGCGTGGTGCCGACGTTTCCCGACGTGCTGAGCGTCCAACAGGAGGCCTTGCTCGATCAGCTCGCGAGTTCGTCGGTCGCCACAGACGGGCACAGCGCTGCGGGTCCGGTTCGCGCTTGGCGGCGCGCAGTGCATACATGGGATCGAAGCCGGTCCAGATGAGCGCCAAGCGCCGCACAACACGCCACCGCAACGATGAGGTGGGCGATGAGCCGATATTGCAGCACAGGCACACGTTCAAGCAACGGGCGCAGCGCCCACGGAACGATCAGCGTCAGCGGATAGATGACCGACAGCGCAAGCAGAAACTGCTTGTACGGCTTCGGATGCTTCTGGCCGGCTGGCGGCATGAACCAGAACTCGAGGCCGGTGACCGTGTCGACCTTCTCGGCACGCTCGAGCAAAGGCTCGACCTCGTCGACGAGTTGCCGTCGCACATCGGACCTGAACCAGTCTTCGGCGTGTTCCGACACCGTGCTTCGCCTTGAACCGCAAAAGGGAGCACCTATACTGAAGTCCCGGCTGAGAACCGGGATTAGAAGGGCACTCAGGGATTGGCGTCCGTTCCTTGACTAGACAAGTTCATGGCAACGCAAACAGCAAATGTGTCGATTGAACCGCAACATAGAAACCGGCTGATGGAAGTCACCTGGCAGGAGATTCCTGAACCGGGCGCGTACGTGGAACAGGGATCGGGCGACTTGTATCGCGTCCCGAAGGAAGCGCTGCTGCAAGGGGCTTCCCCGCTGATTCGCAAGGAAAGCTCCGGGTCCTCCGTTCTCCTGCAAGTCAGCAAGAACCCATTCATCACGACGCTCGAAGCGCGCATGATCTGCGCCGAGCACAATGTCGTGCCGAATTTCTGAGGGCTGAATCGCTCATCGAACGATGGGCCAAAACCATCCAGCGATCAGAACCAGTGAGAGAGTTTGACGCCCCTTTTCGAAGGGGCTTTTTCATCACCGGGACACCGAGCGCTCGCCCGGAC
>VBDL01000397.1 GCA_005884255.1 Betaproteobacteria bacterium
GGCAGGCGTGAGCGCAACGATGGCGCAGGCGATGGCGTGCAGGGGCCAGGAGGGAGGCGATAGAGGGGACATGGAAGCGTCGCAAGGAATGGATCGATGCGCCGCGGCCCGCACGGCATGTGCAGGCGCGGCGTGGATGGCACCGCGCGTCAGCGCGGCGTGTCGATCAAGCCTTGCGCGGAGGTGCGCGAGCGCTGTAGAGCGCGGGCGCGGCTTGGGGCTGCCCCGCGCAGGGCGCCGCGGCCGGCGGCAAATCCACGGCCGCCCCGGCCGGCAGCGCGGCCACGCTGGGCGCGATGCCATCGGCGTGAGCCACGGCATCGAACAGCTGGCACAACGGCGAGCCTTTGTCATGGCCGAAGCCACCGTCGGCGGCCGCGCTCTGTGTCGTCCAGGAGGCGCCGGCATGCGGTGCGTGCAGCACCGAGTGCGCGAGCCCCAGCCACTGCGAGCCCACGAGCGCCAGCACCGCCAGGCCAGCAAGCCAGCGGTGCCAGGGCGATCGCAAAGCGGGTTGTGAGGGGCTGCGGCGCTGCATCGAGTCCGCAAGGCTAGCAGATGCGCGCGTCAGCTTCGTTTCAGGCGCGCCGCAAAGGTCTTGCGGAACTTCTCCACCTTGGGCGCGACGACGAAGGCGCAGTAGCCCTGCTCCGGGTGGTTGGCGAAGTAGTGCTGGTGGTAGTCCTCGGCGCGCGAATAGTTGGCGAGGGGCTGCAGCTCGGTGACGACCCGGCCGCCGTGCGCAGCATCGGCCTCGGCGAGCACTTCGCGCGCCGCGGCTTCCTGCTGCGGCGATTCGAAGTAGATGCCCGAGCGGTACTGCGTGCCCACGTCGTTGCCCTGACGGTTCAGCGTCGTCGGGTCGTGGATCGAGAAGAAGATCTCCAGCACCTCGCGCAGCGTGATGCGCGCCGGGTCGAAGCTCACGCGCACGACCTCGGCATGGCCGGTATCGCCGCGGCAGACCTGCTCGTAGCTCGGCCGCTGCACATGGCCGTTGCTGTAGCCGGATTCCACCGCGTGCACGCCGTCGACCTGTTCGTACACCGCCTCCAGGCACCAGAAGCAGCCGCCGGCCAGGGCGATGTGTTCGAGCTGAGCGTTAGCTCCGGCATCACGTCGCTGCGCGACATGAGCCTGCTCTGAAGCGCGAGTCGCTTTCATGGTCTTCCTTTCCAAGCTCCAGGTGCATTGTCGAGCGCACGCGCAAAACCTTGCACGCTTCCCCTTCGGCGTGCTGCTCGCCCGCTTTATCCGACCAGGCGCCCGTCGCTTCCGAGCAGGGTCTGCGTCACGTACTGGCTGCCGCGGCGGCCATCGCTGAAGTCGAAGCGAAAACCGCGCAGCTCGATCGGCTGGCGTTTGCGCAGTTCACCGAGCAACGCCTCGCGGCTCGTGCCGTTCGCTCCGCCGGCGCGCTGCACCGCCTGGCCGGCATAGAGGCCCGCCATGTAGCCGGCGAGACTGATCGGCGACGGCTCCTCGTCGAACAACTGAGCGCGGCCATCGCCTGCGACAGCAGCGCCAACTCCGCCGACGTGCCCATGAACAACACTAGGCCGCTGGCCTGCGCCTTCATGCGCGCGGGCAGCGCGCGCACATCCTCGCCGGCGGCCGGCGCCTGCAGCGTGACGCGCAGCGACAGGCGCTTGGCCAGGGCCTCGATCTCGCCCGCATAAGCGGCGCGATCGCGCTCGGAGCTGAAGGCCACCGACACATCGTCGATGCCCATGCCCTGCACCGCGCCCAGCGCGTGGCGCAGTTGCACATCGCGCGACGGGAAGAGGCAGAACACCGACGGGTCGGCGTCGTGCCGCGAGTCGGCCATCCACGGCGCGATGTGCGGGATCTGCGGCCCCGCCGCGCGCGTGCGCGCCACCAACTCGACGGCCAAGCGGTCACCCACCGAGCCGACGAGGCCGGCGATGGACGCGTCCTCGCGCAGCCGCGCCAGCACGGCCTGCAACGAGGCCTCGCTGCCGTCGCTTTCCAGCGTCACCAGGGGCGTGGCCGCCAAGGGCCCGCGTGCGGCGCCGAGTTCGGCCCAGGCCAGGCGCACGCCGGTGGAGTAGTCGCGCGACAGCTCTTGCTGTGACGGCGAGGTGTCGATGACCTGGGCGAAGCGTGCGACGGGGCGCTGCGCCTGGCCGGCTTGTGACATGGCCGACAGGCCGAGCACGGCAAGAGATTGCAGCGCACGGCGCCGCGTGAACGAAGGGTGTGAGTACATGGCGGGGCGCGATTGTGTGGTGGCGCGGTGACAGCGGCGTGACATGCATCGCCGCCGACGCATCGCTCGGGCAGAATCGCGGCGCTTTCGTCGAGGGATCGCATGAACAGTCTGCTCAGCCTCCTGGGCATCGAGGCCTGGAAGCCGGTGCTCACCGCCCTGGTGCTGCCGCCCGTCCCGTGGATCGTGCTGAGCCTCATCGGCGCACGCGCCATCCTCTGGCGGCGTGGCGTCGGTTGGCTGCTGGTGCTGTTATCGGCCGCCGGCCTGTGGTTCAGCTCGACGACGGTCTTTGGCGAGTGGTTCACACGCTTGGTGCTCACCCCGCCGCCACCGTTGAGTGCGGAGGCAATCTCCGAGCTGCGCAAGATCGTTGCGGCGCAGAAGGAGCCGGTGGCCATCGTCGTGCTCGGCGGTGGACGTGAATCGCGGGCGCCGGAGTATGGGCTGTCGAACCTGTCGCCCACCTCGCTGGAACGCCTGCGCTATGCGTTGTGGCTGTCGCGCGAGATCGGGGCACCGGTCGCCTTCTCGGGCGGGGTGGGTTACGAGGGCGACGAGGGGCCGGCCGAAGCGCAGGTCGCTTCGCGCATTGCCGAGCGCGAGTTCCTGCGGCCCTTGCGCTGGGTCGAAGACCAGTCGCGCGACACGCGCGAGAACGCGCGGCGCAGCGTGGTGTTGTTGAAGCCGGCGGGTGTCAAGCGCCTGATCGTCGTTACGCACGGCTGGCACATGCGGCGCAGCCTGCGCAACTTCGAGGAAGCGGCGCACGGCGAGATGCGTATCGTCCCGGCCCCGATGGGCCTGGCGCCGACCATCGAACGGCCCGTGCTGCGCTGGCTCCCGGGCTACCAGGGCTACACGCTGACGCGGCAGGCGCTGAAGGAAGGCCTAGGCCTACTGCTGGGCGTGTAGCCAGAAACACGAAACCCCTCCCAACCATCTCGGCGGGAGGGGCGGGCGGCTGACGCCGCCGGTTGGAGCTCCGGAGGGAAGTGAGTCCAGGGCTCCTGGCGCGCAGAGACTGCGCCGGTGGTTTCGCCTTCCGAGGAAGGCAATTCAAACTTAGGCGACCGGCTGGCGATGTTCAAGACGGGCGCCGCCCCTGCTTGCCCTCATTGACCGAGGCGATCGAAGAGGGCCTGCATGCGGCGCTGCACATCGGCAT
>VBDL01000398.1 GCA_005884255.1 Betaproteobacteria bacterium
ACGCCGAACGCGCTGTTAGCCGCGATCATGCGGGCGATCTCCAGCGCGCGCGGCAGCAGTCGATCGTCGTCGACCAGCTCCGACACCAGGCCGATGCGCTCTGCCTCGACCGCATCGACCATGCGGCCGGTGAGCATGATGTCGAACGCACGCGACAGCCCGACGCAGCGCGGCAGCAGCCAGCTCACACCGATGTCGCAGCTGGACATGCCCACACGCACGAAGGCGGCGTTGAAGCGGGCCGATCGGCCGGCGACGCGAATCTCGGCCGCCAGCGCCAAGCCCAGCCCCGCCCCGTTCGCAGGGCCGTTGACCGCGGCGATCACCGGCTGGCGCAAGCCGCGCAGGCGCGTCACCAGCGATGCGAAGGCTTCCTGGCGCAGCATCCACGCCGTCGTCTCGCCGAGCTCCGCACTGCCGGGCGCATCGGCTGCCAAGCCCAAGTCGAAGCCCGCGCAGAAGCCCTTGCCTTCGCCGGTGACGATGAGCACCCGTGTGTCGTGATCGGCGTTGACGGTGTCGAGCAGCCGCCCGATCTCGACCACGGTGTCGTCGCCGAGCGCGTTCAGGTTCTGCGGCCGATCCAGGCGCAGCAACGCGATGCCGGCCTCTGGATGCTCCAGCCGCACACCGGCGTTCGACGCGCCTGACATTGCGCTTGGCGGGCTCATGCGCCGAAGGCCTTGGCGCGTTCCCTGAGGATGAACTTCTGGATCTTGCCGCTGGGCGTGCGCGGCACGGCGGGCACCACCTCGACCCGCTCGGGCCAGTACTGCTTGGCGACCTTGCACTCGGCCATGTAGGCCTGCACGGCGGCCAGGTCGAGCGTGGCGCCGGGGCGCAGCTCGACGAAGGCGCACGCTCGCTCGCCGAGGCGATCGTCGGGGTAGCCGACGATCGCAGCCGTCGCTACCGCCGGGTGCTTGTAGAGCAGGGCCTCGATCTCGACCACCGGCACGTTCTCGCCGCCGCGGATCAGCACGTCCTTCGTGCGGCCGTTGATGCGGATGTAGCCCTCGTCGTCCATGTAGGCGAGGTCGCCGGTGTCGAACCAGCCTTCGGCATCGTAGGTCGCCAGGTCCGGCCGCTTGTAGTAGCCGAGCGACATCTGCGCGCCGCGCACCATCAGCCGCCCGGTCTCGCCGGCCGGCAGTGGCTTGCCATCGAAGTCGACGATGCGCACGTCGACGCCTTCGAGGGCACGGCCGTCGGTCTTCGACGACTTCTCGGCCGCGCGCGACGGCTCGGTCAACGTGCTGGAGAGCGACTCGGTCATGCCCCACAGCGAGCAGACCTTGAGGTCGAGCTCGCTGGCGGCCCGGTCGATCAGCACCGGCGGGATCGGCGCGCCGCCGCAAAGGAACGAGCGCAGCCGCGTCGGCCGCGGGGCGCCCTCGGCAACGGCGTTGCAGATGTCCGACAGGAACGGCGACGACGCGGCCGTGTAGGTGACGCCCTCGGCGGCCATCAGCGTGACGCCGCGCTTGGCTTCCCAGATGTCCTGCAGCACGACCGTGGAGCCGAGGTAGATGCCGAGGATCATCACCGCGGCGTAGCCGGTCATGTGGCCGACCGGCGAGCATGCCAGCAGCACGTCGTCGGTGGTCAGCCCGAAGCGGCCCGACAGCGCCTTGTTGCAGGCGAGCAGCGTGTTGCAGGTGTGCATCACACCCTTGGGCGAACCGGTGGTGCCGGAGGTGAACATCATCACCGCCAGGTCACCCGATGCGAGCGCCGAGGTCTCGCGGCTGGCCGCGGGCTCGACGCGCTCGCCGCCTTGCAGGAGCACACGGTCGAAGGCGTTCGGGCCGTCGCCGTCGACGACGACCACATGCTGCAGCTTCGGCAAGCTGCGCTTCAGGCTTTCGGCCATCGCGGCGTGGTCGAAGCCGCGGAACATCGCCGGCACGACGAGCACCTTGGCTTCGGCGAAGCCCAGCATGAACTCGAGCTCACGCTCGCGGAAGATCGGCATCAGCGGGTTGACGACCGCACCGATGCGCCCGCAGGCGAGCGACGTGACGACGAACTCCCACCAGTTCGGCACCTGCAGCGCCACGATGTCACCCGGCCCGACGCCGAGCGCGCGCAGCCCGCCGGCGGCCAGCGCGACCTTGTCGGCGAGCTCGCGGTACGACAGGCGCGTGGGCTCCGCCCGATCGGCTCGGTAGGCCACCAGCGCCGGCTTGTCGGGGGTGCGCCGAACGGCTTCGACGAGGAACTCGTCGACCGTCCGGTCGAGCCAGAAGCCCGCTGCGCGCATCGCGCGGGCGTGGGCGGCGGGGTCGAAGGCTTGGGCCGTCATGCTGGTATCTCCGCGGTAGGTGGCCACACGGCCATATAGTTCACTACCGTACGATACGTCGAATAACGATTACCTGCAAGCCCGGCCGACCCCGGGAAAGCGAGCAGTGCGCCGGCGCTCAGGCAGGCTCGGTGGCCTGCAGATAGCTGAGCAGGTTGCGCTTCATCGCGTCGAGCGTGGTCGCGGCGGCCTCGAGCTTGGGGTCGGGCAGGCCGTCGAGGATCTGCTCGTTCAGGCGGTGGCTGACCTTGCGCATGCGCGCGATCAGCTGCTTGCTCTTGGGCTCGAGAAAGACGCGGTTGACGCGCCGGTCGGTCGCGTCGGGGTCACGCCGCACCAGGCCCGACTTCTCGAGCCGGTCGATCAGCCCGCCCACCGCCACCTTGCCCAGGTCGAGCTCCTCGGCGAGCTGCGACTGCGTCATGCCGTCTTCGCGCGACAGGTAGGCGAGCACCCACCACTGGGACCGCGTGACGTTCAGCGGCTTCAGGCAGCGGTCGAACGCGCTGCGCCGCAGCCGCGAGACGTCGTGGATCAGAAAGCCGAGCCGCAGCTCCCAGTCGATCGAATGCGTGTCGGTTGCCATGGGGTCGTGGCCCCCGGCCGGGGGCCCTTTTACTGTAATGATGCGTACATTCTAGCGACGCACGACCGGCTTGTGCATCCGTTAAAACGCGACCGCGTCCTTGCCCTTGAGCTGCAGGATCTCGCGCGCTTCGGCCGGCGTCGCGACCACCAGCCCCAGCCCTTCGATGATCTCGCGGGCCTTGCGCACCTGCTGGGCGTTCGACTCGGCGAGCTTGCCGGCGCCGATCCACAGGCTGTCCTCGAGGCCGACACGCACGTTGCCGCCCATCGCCGCCGACATCGCCGCGATCGGCATCTGGCTGCGCCCGGCGCCGAGCACCGACCAGCGGTAGTCGCTGCCGAACAGCCGGTCGGCGGTGCGCTTCATGTGCATCACGTCGTCGGGGTGGCTGCCGATGCCGCCGAGGATGCCGAACACCGTCTGCACGAAGAACGGCGCCTTCACGAGCCCGCGGTCG
>VBDL01000399.1 GCA_005884255.1 Betaproteobacteria bacterium
CAACTCCGCCGGCGTTGCCATCGGCGTGGGCTGCAGCATCGTGCTCACCACCGTGGCCTGGTCGATGAAGCTGGTGCACCCGTACTTCTACCTCGCGATCTCGATCCTGCTGTGCATCGTGATCGGCTATCTCGCGAGCCTGCTGTTTCCCGCGCCGCGGCGCTCGCTCGCGGGGCTGACCATCCATGGCGATATGGTGGCCGCGGCCGAGCGGGCAGGGGAGGCCGCGCGTGTCGTGTAGCCTTGCGCCCGCGAGGCAAGGCGTGGACACCCAATTCCTGAACACATTCGTTGCGGTCGCCGACCGCGGCTCGATGGCCGCGGCGGCGCGGCTGCTCAACATCACACCGGCGGCGGTGGCGCAGCAGATCCGCACGCTGGAGCGCGAGATCGGCGCGGCGCTGATCGCACGCTCGGGCCGCACGGTGAGCGTCACCGAGGCCGGCGCGCGCATCCTGCAGCGCACACGCGACCTGCTGCGCGACGTGGCCGACCTGCGCACCGTGGCCAACGACGAGGCCACTGCCGGCGAGCTGCGCCTGGGCGCCGGCACCAACGCGCTCACCGGCATGCTGCCGGACATCCTGGCGCGCATGGTCGAGAAGTTCCCGCAGATCAAGGTGTTCATCAAGCCGGGCTACTCGGCCGATCTCTATCGCGCGGTGGAGAACGGCGAGCTCGATGCGGCCATCGTGCTGGAGGCCCCCTTCGCGCTGCCCAAGACCTGCGGCTGGCAATTGCTGCGCGAAGAGCCGCTGGTGGTGCTGGCGCCGCAAAGCCTGGCCGGCCGCGACCCGCACGAGCTGCTCGCGACCCAGCCGCTGATCCGCTACGACCGCAACCAGTGGGGCGGCCGCCAGGCCGACCAGTACCTGCGGCTGGCGGGCATCGTGCCGCGCGAGCGCTTCGAGCTCAACGCGCTCAACGCGATCGCCGTGATGGTGGACCGCGGGCTCGGCGTGTCGCTGGTGCCCGACTGGGCGCGGCCCTGGCCCGAGGGCCTCAAGCTCGCGCGCATTCCGCTGCCGCGCGAGTTCGAGCCGCGGCGCATCGGCATCGTGTGGTCGCGCTCGACGATCCGCCTGCGGTTGGTGACGGCCTTCCTGCACGAGAGCCGCGTCGCGATGAAGGTGCAGGCCGGTGGTCCGGGCTGAGGTGAAAGCTCCCGTTCTTCATCGGTAAGTCGCACCGGCGCCTCGAGTGGCGGCACGCTCGTTTGCCTATTCTCCGAACACGTCCTTGTATGACGCGTGCACGGTAAGCAACACCACCGGCACGAGAGCGATCCAGCCCAGTCCGAACGGGATCGACGCAACGATCGCGGCGATGATGTAGACGACTCCGTACAGCAGAAACGGCAGGACGTTCTTCAGACTGGCCGAAACACTGGCGCGGCGCAAACCAGATTGCCGTCGCAACCACCATGCCGAGGGCCAATCCAACCAACAGTGCCAGCATGCCGGTGCCCATCGCGGCGACCATTCCACCGGCGCTGCTCTGCGCGCTGCTTGCCATCACGCCCATGAACGCGCCAAAGCCGAGCGCGGCCACAGCAGCACCGATGACCAAGGTGGCTACAAGCATCAGCGCACCCAGCACCAGCAGCGGCGTCAGCTTGTCCTTGAAGCCGGCGAAGAGATCGCCGACCTCCAGTGCACCACCCGTCTCGACCTTGTGTGCAGCCAACAGCCAGCCCCCGATAAAGACCGGCACCAGCAACGAGGCAGCAAGCGAGCCCAGCAACGGTATGACACTGAGCACGAAAAAGATGACGAGCAGGATCAGAGTGAGAACGATCCACATGCCGACATTCTTCGTGAACATCGCCCAGGCGTCGGTCCACCAACTGATTCCGCGTGCCGCGGCCACTGCGCGCGATTCAACGGCAACCCGGGTCGCTTCTTCCATGCCACACCTCACGGTTCACAGTGTTCGTCGCAGCGCTCGTGCGCTGCTCAACGGGTCAGGGCTGGGGTCCGTTCGGAGATTCTGAACCGGGCCAGGCGCTCGCTCACGAAGACGGCCATCTCAGGTGTCAGGTTCGAGGCACCCTCGGCCCGGCGGTAGGCCTCGGCCGCATCGGCTTGCTTGCCCACGCCCTCCAACGCAACACCCACGCCCACCAGCCAGCTCACGTTCGCGGGGTCCGAGCGCAGGGCGACGAGGTAATGTTGTACCGCTTCGTCATAGCGCTGGACGCGAAGGAGCAGCGCCGCCAGCAAGGCGTGATATTGAGGCTCGTCAGGCGCACCGCCAAGGCCCGCCTCGAGGAGCTGGATTGCGCCGCTGCTGTCGCCGGTCTCCACCCTGAGGCGGGCGAGCGCCAACGTGAAGTCCGGCTGCTCGGGGTGCAGGCGCTGCCCTTCGGCCAGCAGGGCACGGGCTTCCTCGACACGGCCCGTGTCCATTTGCAGCCGGATCAGCATCAGGCGCGCCTGGACGTCGAGCGGGTTCGCGGCCAGCGCCCGTTGCAGCGGCGCCTTGGCCTCTTCCTGGCGGCCTTGCTGGTCGAGCAGGACCGCCTCGCCGACCAGGTTGGCCGACACCTGCTTCGGGCTGTAGGTCTTGGCGCTGGTTGCCGTGGTGCTCACGGCTGCGAGGTTGGCCGGCGCCGCCGGTGTCTCGACCTTGTCGGGCGCGCCCTGGAAACCTGCCGGCGCCGCGGCCGGCGGAGGTACCAGTGCGACGAGCTTGGGCGCCCTCGGCGCGACAGGCGCGGGGACGGCGGCGGCGGCCATTGCCGGGACGGGCGTGGCGGGCGCGACTTGCGTGGCGGCCGGCGGCGGATTGTTGGCGATGACGGGCACGGGCGGCGCGGGCACGACGATCGGGCTCGTCGCACCGCGATGCATCCACCAGGCTCCCGCTGCCGATACGGCCACCAGGCCAATCAGCGTGAGGAAGGTGTTGCGCCGCAGATGCCAAGGCGATGTTGGCTTGATCGAGCGGATCACGTCGCCCGCCAGCGCCTCGCCGCCTGGCCGGCCGTTGCGCTTGTCCAGGTCCTGCAGCATTGTGTTGATGATGCTCATACGGTTCTCATCAATTCCACGACCAGCATTGCCAGGGCGAAGATCGCCAGGCCGGCCAACGCCACGTGCTGCGCCCGCAAGCGCAGCGATGCGGTGTCGGCGATGGCCTCCTTCATCTCCCGAAAACTCACGGACTTCTTGCCCCGGCCGTAGGAACACATCAGGGCCTTGTGGGCCACGATGTTGACCAGGCGCGGGAAGCCGCGGGTGCGCCACTTCAGCATCCAGAGAGCCGGCGCCGAGAACACGCGCTCGCCGTCATAGCCGGCCACCGCCATCCGGTGGTCCACGTACCGAGCCAGCTCCTGCCCCGTCAAGGGCCCGACGTGGTAGTCGAACGTGATGCGCTGCTTCAGTTGCCGGATCGAGGGGTGGTTCAGCCGCTCGTCCAACTCCGGCTGACCGAAGATCACGACCTGTACCAGCTTGCGCTTCTCGGTCTCGAGGTTCGTGAGCAGTCGCAGAGCCTCCAAGGTCTCGATGGGCATCGCCTGCACTTCGTCCAGGCACACCAGGACGCGCTTGTTCTCGAGGGCCAGGTTCAGCAGCCGCTGGCTCAGCGCCTTGAGCAGCAGGTGCTGCTGCTGCACCTCCGTGGCCTGGCCCAGTGTCGCCGTGTCGGCGCCCAGCTCTTCGGCCAGCTCCAGCAGCAAGCCCAGCGGGCTCAGACAGGGGTTGGGGATGTAGGCGGTCTGGAAGTCGCTGCCCACGCACTGCAGCAGTTGCCGGCACAACAGCGTCTTGCCGGTACCGACCTCGCCGGTGATCTTGATGAAGCCTTCGCCGGCGCGGGTGGCCACCAGCAGGGTGTTCAGCGCCTGCTGCGAGGCCTGGGACGAGAAGAAAAAGCTCGTGTCCGGCGTGATGCCGAACGGGAATTCCTTCAACTGAAAATGCTGCAGGTACATGCGCCGCTCAGTCGGGTTTTGCGCCTTGGCCTGGTTCGTTCATGCCCTGGATGCGCCGGCGCGTCGCGGCGATGTCGTCGGACCAGTCCGAGTCCATCTTGACCACGGTGGGCTTGATCAGGATCACCAACTCCCGCTTGCTGGACGACTGTTCGCCCTTGCGGAACAAGGCACCGGCCAGCGGCACCTCGCCCAGGCCCGGGATGGCAGAACGGCCGTTGCTGCTGCTCTCCGTCATCAGGCCGCCGATCACCACCATCATGCCGTCGGGCGTCTTCACCATGCTGTCGGTCTCGTTGACGCTGTTGACCGCCAGCGGCACGGAGGCCGACCCCGCCTGCGTGGAAGACGCCTTCTGCTTCTCGGTGATCGAGTTCACCAGGGCATGCACATGCAGCGTCACCCGATCGCGATCGTCGATCTGCGGCGTCACGTCCAGCGAGATGCCGGAGAAGAACGGCTGGTAGGTCAAGGTGGGCGGCACCGCAATGGCGGCTGCCGAGGAAAGGCTGGTGGAGCCCGGCGAGATGGCCGTGA
>VBDL01000424.1 GCA_005884255.1 Betaproteobacteria bacterium
GACAGGATGCTGGGGGCGATGCGGTAGGTGGTGCTCATGGCAACGGGGATTCTAGGAGCGTGCCTAGAATCCCCTGCCATGGCCCGACCCGAATTCACCTGCACGGTAAAAGTGCAGCCACTGCCCGAGCAGTCCGACCCTGACACCGGTCAGCATGCCTTCGCCTACACGGTGACCATCGTCAACAGCGGCGACATCGCGGCGCAGCTGGTGGCGCGCCACTGGATCATCAGCGACCAGAACGGCGAGGTGCATGAGGTGCGCGGGCTGGCGGTGGTCGGCCACCAGCCGCTGCTCAAGCCCGGCGAGCGCTTCGAATACACCAGCTGGACGCCGCTGGCCACACCCACCGGCACGATGCGCGGCACCTTCTTCTGCATGACCGAGGACGCGCACGCCTTCGAGGCGCCGATCCCGGAGTTCGCGCTGGTCGCGCCCTCGGCTTTGCACTGATCAGACCGTTGCCATGCCACCGTCGACGAGCAGCTGCTCGCCCAGCATGTAGCTGGAGTCGTCGCTGGCCAGGAACAGCGCGGCCTTGGCCACTTCCTGCACGGTGCCGAAGCGGCCCAGCGGCACCTTGGTCGCGATCTGCCCCGCCCATTCCTTAATCGCCGCGTCGGGCAGGCCCATCTTGCCGAAGATCGGCGTCTCGATCGGCCCCGGGCTGATCACGTTCACGCGCACGCCCTGCGGCGCCAGCTCGGCTGACAGCGAGCGCGCGAGCGAGCGCACCGCCGCCTTGGTCGCCGCATAGACCGACATGTTGGCCGCGCCGAGCTCCGCCACGGTGCTGGCGGTGAGGATCACGCTCGCCGGCTTGCGCAGGATCGGCAGCAGCTTCTGCACCGTATAGAGGACGCCCTTGACGTTGACGGCGAACTGCTCGTCGATGTGCGCCTCGTCGATGTCCGCGAACGGCCGTGGCTTCGCGATGCCGGCATTGGCGAACACGATGTCCAGGCCGCCGAAGGCCGCCTTCAGTTGCCGGGCGACCTCGGCCATGTCGTCGGCCGAGCTGGCATCGGCGCGGATGCCGATCGCGTTGGGCCCGAGCGCCGCGGCGGCTTCGGCCACGCGCTCGGCGTTCTGCCCGGTGATGGCGACGCGTGCGCCTTCGCTCAGGAACGCCTCGGCCGTGGCGCGGCCGATGCCCGTGGTGCCGCCGGTGATGAGGGCGGTCTTGCCTGCGAGTCTTTGCATGGATGTTCCTTCGAGAGTGGATCGACCGGTCGATTTATGTACCGATCGGTATTGAATATACCGGGCGGTATAAAATTCGTCCATCACTTCGCAAAGCCCATGAACGCCGAAAGGGGACGCCCCCGCAGCTTCGACCCCGAGATCGCGCTCGACCGCGCGACCGAGGTGTTCTGGCGCCACGGTTTCCGCGGCGCGTCGCTGGCCGAGCTGACCGAGGCCACGGGCCTCAGCAAGCCGAGCCTGTATGCGGCCTTCGGCGACAAGGAAGCGCTGTTCCTGCGCTGCCTGCAGCGTTATGCGCAGCGCTATGTCGCGTTCCAGACCGCGCTGCTCGACGAGGAGACCGACACGCGGCGCGCGGTCGAGGGGTTTCTGCGCGCCATCGTCGCGCTGCAGGGCGACCCGAAGCTGCCCGGCGGCTGCATGGTCGTCACCGGCAGTGCGGACTGCGGCACCGCGATCCCGGCGGCCGTCGATGCTGCGCTGCGCAGCGCGGCGGGCAGCACCGAGCAGCGGCTGCTGCAGCGGCTCCAGAAAGACGGTCAGGCCGACGCGCGGCAGCTGGCCACGCTGTTCAGCACCGTGCTGACTGGCACCGCGGTGATGGCCAAGAGCGGACAACCGCTCGAGAAGCTGCAAGCCGCGGTCGATGCGGCGATGCTGGCCTGGCCAGCCGAAGCCAAGCGCAAGCGCTAGCCGCGCGCTTCGTCATCGTCGCGGCGCTCGCCACCTTTGCGCCCGGAGAACATCGTCCACCAGACGATGAGCAGCAGCAGGACGAGCGCGGCGGCGGCTTCCAGCAGAATCAGCCACATGGTTTCTATCGAATGGAGCAAGCTGCGGCGTGGCGCCGCGGCGGCCAGTGTAGTGCTGGCGGCATGCAGCAGCGTCCCGCTTCGGGAGTCTCCCCCCCCGGCGCCGCCGTCGCCCGCACCTGCGGCGCAAGCGCCCGCGGGATTGCCCGGCGATGCGCTGCTGCATCCGCGCGCGCGCTGGGTGCCGGTGCCGTGGAGCGAGCTGCCCGGCTGGGGTGACGACCGCGCGCTTCAGGCATGGCCCGCGCTGCAGCGCGGCTGCGAGAAGCCGGCACCGGCATGGATCTTCGTGTGCGCACAGGCGCGCGGCTACGCGCCGCCCGACGATGCGGCCTTGCGCGACTGGTTCGCACAGCGCCTGCAGCCCTATCGCGTGGAGGCGCACGACGGCGAAGCGCAAGGCCTGGCAACCGGCTACTTCGAGCCGCTCGTGGACGCCGCGCGCGCGCCGCGTGCCGGTGCCGTGGAGCGAGCTGCCCGGCTGGGGTGACGACCGCGCGCTTCAGGCATGGCCCGCGCTGCAGCGCGGCTGCGAGAAGCCGGCACCGGCATGGATCTTCGTGTGCGCACAGGCGCGCGGCTACGCGCCGCCCGACGATGCGGCCTTGCGCGACTGGTTCGCACAGCGCCTGCAGCCCTATCGCGTGGAGGCGCACGACGGCGAAGCGCAAGGCCTGGCAACCGGCTACTTCGAGCCGCTCGTGGACGCCGCGCGCGCGCCGCGCGAGGGCTTTCGCGTGCCGCTGTATGCGCCGCCGGCCGACCTCGTCACGCGCAAGCCCTACTGGACGCGACAGCAGCTCGACACGCTGCCCGCCGCGCAGGCCGCACTGCGCGGCCGCGAGATCGCCTACGTCGCCGACCCGCTCGATGCGCTGCTGCTGCAGGTGCAAGGCTCGGGGCGGTTGCGCCTCGTCGATGGCAACGGCGCGCCGCGCGTCGTGCGTCTCGCCTTCGCGGGCCACAACGACCAGGCCTACAAGTCGGTGGGCCGCTGGCTGATCGAGCAAGGCGAGCTGAAGGCCGCCGAGGCCTCG
>VBDL01000425.1 GCA_005884255.1 Betaproteobacteria bacterium
CACTCGATGAATCCGATTCGCCGCGCCGCGCGCGCACCTTGCGCCTGCTCGCGCTGCACCGCATGCGCCTGGGCGAAGCCGAGGCCTCTGCGCGCGCCGCCGGCGACGCGGTCACGCTGTACCGCGAACTGGCCGACCCGCTGGGCGAAGGCGACACGCTGAACGTGCTGTGCATGGCCTACAACCAGCTCGGCCTGCACCGCGAGGCGCTGGAGTTCGCGATCCGCGCGCTGGCATTGGCACGCGAGGCGATGGATCCCCGCCTGCAGTGCTGGGCGCTGCTGCGCGTGGGCTACAGCTACGAGAACCTGGCCGACCCGCAGCGCTCGCTGCAGTACACGCTGCAGGCGCTGCAGCTGGCGCGCACGCTGCCCGACGGCGAGGAGGAACTGTTCGCGTCGCTGAACAATCTCGCCAGCGGCGAGCTCGCCGCCGCGGAACATCACACGCGCGATGGCCACGATGCCGCCGCGCAGGCCTCGCTCGCCGACGCGCGCGCCCACGTCAGCGAGGCGCTGGTGCTGGCGCGGCGCTCGGGCAACACGCATCGCGAGACCATCGCGCTGGGCATCCTCGCCGAGGCCGCCTGCCACAGCACTGACCACAGCGAAGCGCAGGCGCTGGTCGACCAGTACCAGGAGATGGCGCGCCGCCACGGCTACCGCCACCTGGAGCTGCAAGCCGATTTCGACCTCGCCTGCCTGCTGCGCAAGGACCGTCGCCATGCGCTGGCGGTGCAGCGGCTGGAGCGCTTGCTCGCCGACAGCACGCAATGCGATGGCGACCCGGCGCTGCGCCTGCGCATCGAGCATGCGCTGTACGACTCGAACAAGGCACTCGGCCGCCACGAGGCGGCGCTGAAGCACCTGGAGGTGCATGCGCGGCTGGAACGCGAGCACCTGAAGGCGCAGGCCGAGGCGCAGGCGCGCGTGCTGCTCGCGCGCATGGAGATCGACCAGGCGCATGCCGAGGCCGAGCGGGCGCGGCTCGACGCGCAGCTGCAGCGGCTGCGCGCGCAGCAGCTCGAAGAGGAGCAGCACGCACTGCGTGCGCATGCCGATGCATTGGGCCGTGCTGCATCGGAGGACGCGCTCACCGGCCTGCGCAACCGCCGCGTGCTCGACGAGGCGCTGCCGCAGCTGCTCGAGCGCGCGAGCCGGGAGCAGGCGCCGGTGGCGGTGGCGATGGCCGACCTCGACCACTTCAAGCGCATCAACGACCGCTTCGGCCACGGCCTGGGCGACCGCGTGCTGAGCACACTGGCGCAACTGCTGCGCGCCAACACGCGCGGCGCCGACCTGCTGGCGCGCGTGGGCGGCGAGGAATTCCTCATCGTGCTCGACGGCGCGCCAAGCGATCTGGCGCAGGAAATCTGCGAGCGCCTGCGCGTGGCGGTGGCCGCGCACCCGTGGCACGAACTCGCCGCCGGCTTGAAGGTGTCACTCAGCGTCGGCTTGGTCGCCGGTTCAGCCGGCGAAGATCGCGAGCGGCTCATTGCGCGCGCCGACGCGGCGCTCTATGAAGCGAAGCGGCGCGGGCGCAATCAGGTTCATCGAGGCTGACGCATTAAAGTCGCGGGATGACCAATCCCGTCCTCGTCGAGGCCCTGCGCGGGGGCCATGTCGAATCGTTCCACCGCGGCGCGCTCGCCGTGCTCGATGCCGACGGCGCGGTGCTCGCGTCGCTCGGTGACATCGACCGGCCGATCTTCCCGCGCTCGGCGGTGAAGGCGCTGCAGGCGCTGCCGCTGGTGGCCAGCGGTGCGGCCGAGCGGCTGAAGCTCAGCGATGAAGAACTGGCGCTGGCCTGCGCGTCGCACCAGGGCGAGGAGGCGCATGTGCGCACCGCCGCGAGCATGCTGGCCAAGGCCGGCGTCGACACGAGCGTGCTGGAGTGCGGCGCGCATTGGCCCTACAGCGAGGCCGCGTCGCGCACGCTGGCCGCACTGGGCCGCGCGCCGAGCGCGTTGCACAACAACTGCTCCGGCAAGCACTCCGGCTTCGTCTGCGTCGCCTGCCTGATGGCCGATGGCGTGGATCTGCGGCACTACGTGAAGGGCTACGTCAAGCCCGAGCATCCGGTGATGCGCGAGATCAGCGCCGCGCTGCAGGCGACGACCGGCTGGGACCTGGCCACCACGCCGCGCGGCACCGACGGCTGCTCGATCCCGACCTTCGCGATCCCACTGCGAAACCTGGCGCATGCGTTCGCGCGCTTCAGCACCGGCGTGGGCCTGTCGGACGCGAACGCGCGCGCTGCGAAGCGCCTGCGCGCGGCGGTGGCGAAGGCACCGTTCTTTGTCGGCGGCAGCGCGCGCTTCGACTCGCGCGTGATGCAGCTTCTCGGCGAGCGCGTGTTCTGCAAGGTCGGCGCCGAGGGGGTCTACTGCGCCGCCTTCCCCGAGCGCGGCCTCGGCGTGGCGATCAAGATGGACGACGGCAACACCGCACGCGCCGCCGAAGTCGCGATGGCCGCGCTGATCGAGGCGCTGGCGCGGCTCGACGACGACGAGCGCATCTTCATGCGCGAGCTGAGCGAGTTGACGCTGCGCAACTGGAACGGCATCGAGGTCGGAAGGCTGCGGGCCGCAGAAGCCCTGCGTGGAGTGCGCGCATGAACAACGTCCCCACCCTCTGCGACTGGCTCGGCGGCCTGCCCGCGCTGAGCCGGCTTACCGAGCGCTTCTACCAGCGCGTGCGCGACGATGCGGCACTGGCGCCGGTATTCGCGCACATGGGCGGCGATCATCCGCAGCACGTGGCCGCCTTTCTCGCCGAGGTGCTGGGCGGTCCGGCCAACTACTCGGCCGCGCATGGCGGCCACCCGCACATGATCCGCCAGCACCTGAACCGCCACCTCACGCAGGCACAGCGGCGCGCGTGGGTGGCGCTGCTGCTGGACACGGCGGACGAGTTGCAGATGCCCGACGACCCGGAGTTCCGCTCCGCGCTCGTCGGCTACCTCGAA
>VBDL01000426.1 GCA_005884255.1 Betaproteobacteria bacterium
ACGCGCTTGAAGGCGTTCTGAATGCGCTTTCGGGTGTAGCCCAGCGACCGGCCGACGATCGCCACACCCCAGCGCGCACTTAGCCGATATCCAGCCTGGCGTTGTTCCCGGCCTTGATACGACCACGTCGGCCGTGCCCGACCGTTGCCGGCGTCATCGCGAGGTCGAACGTGCGCAACCTGCTCTTCACGCGTGGCATCGGTGCGGACGGCTTCGGCACTGCCGCCGTTTGCGACGGCGCCCCTATCGGATGCCCCGACCGGCAACCCGCGACCCACTGCTGACGTAGCGCCTGCGGACCTGACGTCCACAAGCAGTCTTTGAATGGGCAGCTTCTGAGCTCCAGCGGCGACATCACCAGGTGCGTGGTGCCGTCGCGCCAGGGCGTCTTCGGCTTCAGCACCACCTGGCCAGCGGCGTTGCATGCACCCGTTCGTTGGCCAGCGGAATGCGGCGGTGATGTCCCTCACCAAGCTGAAGTACATCGTCGCTGTGGCGTGCGAGAAGCACTTTGGCCGCGCCGCCGAAGCCTGCTCCGTCTCCTAGCCCACGCTCAGCTGCCGGGCGTGGCGCGGCTGAGCGCCTGAGGTCAATATCCGGTATCACGAAGTTAGCGGTTTTCAATTGGAAGACGTTCGACCATAGGCGTACCTTTGCGGATACGTCAGCGGCGCCGAGCGACGTTCAGGACCCAACAACCGAAGGAGAGAGCCATGTCAACCGAAGCCAAGTGCCCGTTCAACCACGCCGCCGGCGGCGGCACGACGAACAAGGACTGGTGGCCCAGCGAGCTTCAGCTGGAGTTGCTCAGCCAGCACTCTAGCAAGTCCGACCCGCTGGGCGCGAGCTTCGACTACGCCGAGGAATTCAAGAAGCTCGACTACTTCGCGCTCAAAAAGGATCTGCTGGCGCTGATGACGGATTCGCAGGACTGGTGGCCGGCCGACTTCGGCCACTACGGGCCGCAGTTCATCCGCATGGCCTGGCACGCCGCGGGCACCTACCGCACGGCCGACGGCCGCGGCGGCGGCGGCCGCGGGCAGCAGCGCTTCGCACCGCTCAACAGCTGGCCCGACAACGTGAACATCGACAAGTCGCGCCGCCTGCTCTGGCCGATCAAGCAGAAGTACGGCCAGAAGATCAGCTGGGCCGACCTGCTGCTCCTGGCCGGCAACGTGGCGCTCGAGTCGATGGGTTTCCGCACCTTCGGCTTCGCGGCCGGCCGCGAGGACGTGTGGGAGCCCGACAACGACGTCAACTGGGGCAGCGAGACCACCTGGCTGGCCACCGACAAGCGCTTCACCGGTGACCGCGATCTAGACCAGCCGCTGGGCGCCACCCACATGGGCCTGATCTACGTGAACCCGGAGGGCCCGAACGCCAGCGGCGACCCGGTCGCCGCCGCCAAGGACATCCGCGTGACCTTCGGCCGCATGGCGATGAACGACGAGGAGATCGTCGCCCTGATCGCCGGCGGCCACACCTTCGGCAAGGCGCACGGCGCCGCGCCGGAATCACACAAGGGCCCCGAGCCCGAAGGCGCGCCGCTCGAGGCGCAGGGACTGGGCTGGAACAGCAACTTCGGCAGCGGCCACGGCAAGGACACCATCTCCAGCGGGCTGGAGGTCACCTGGACCACCACGCCGGCACGCTGGAGCAACGACTTCTTCGAGCACCTGTTCAAGTACGAATGGGAACTGACCAAGTCCCCCGCCGGTGCCAAGCAGTGGGTGGCCAAGGACGCGCCGGAGATCATTCCCGACGCGCACATCCCCGGCAAGAAGCACAAGCCGACGATGCTCACCACCGACCTGACACTGCGCTTCGACCCCGAGTTCGAGAAGATCTCTCGCCGCTTCCTCGACAACCCGCAGGCCTTCGCGGACGCCTTCGCGCGCGCCTGGTTCAAGCTGACCCACCGCGACCTCGGCCCGAAGGCGCGCTACCTCGGTCCCGAGGTGCCGAGGGAAAACCTGATTTGGCAAGACCCGCTGCCCAAGGCCACGCTGCCGGCGCCAAGCGCCGCTGATATCGCCGACGTGAAGGCGAAGATCGCCGCGTCGGGCCTGACGGTCGCGCAGCTCGTCGCCGCCGCTTGGGCCTCAGCCTCGACCTTCCGCGGTGGCGACAAGCGCGGCGGCGCCAACGGCGCACGCATCCGCCTGGCCCCGCAGAAGGGCTGGGAGGCCAACACGCCGGGCGAGCTGGCGAAGGTGCTGGCCAAACTGGAAGAGGTCCAGAAGGCCTCGGGCAAGCTCTCGCTGGCCGACGTGATCGTGCTGGCCGGTGGCTTGGGCGTCGAGCAGGCCGCCAAGGCGGCGGGTGTCGCCGTCGAGGTGCCGTTTGCGCCCGGCCGCGTCGATGCCACGCAGGACCAGACCGACGTCGAATCGTTTGCCGTGCTCGAACCGATGGCCGACGGCTTCAACAACTACTTCAAGGGTCCGGCCAGCGTGCCGGTCGAGCACCTGCTGGTGGACAAGGCGCAGCAGCTCACGCTGACCGCGCCCGAGCTGACCGTGCTCGTGGGCGGGCTGCGCGTGCTGGGCGCCAACGCAGGCGGCAGCAAGCACGGCGTGTTCACCGACCGGCCAGGCGTGCTGTCCACCGACTTCTTCGTCAACCTGCTCGACATGGGCACGGAGTGGAAGCCGGCCGGCGGCATCTACGAAGGCAAGGACCGCAAGACCGGCAATCCGAAGTGGACCGCCACGCGCGCCGACCTGGTGTTTGGCTCCAACTCCGTGCTGCGCGCGCTGGCCGAGGTGTACGCGAGCGCCGATGCGAAGGAGAAATTCGTGCGGGACTTCGTGGCCGCCTGGAGCAAGGTGATGGACCTGGACCGCTTCGATCTGGCCACCCATTGAGCTGAAACGAATGGGGCCCCGGCTTGGGTAGATTCGGGGCCCCACGCCAGGAACGTCCACCATGGCCAAGAAGAAGGACGCCGGCGCCGCGCCCGCCATCAACATCGGCAGCCACATCAGCTCGACGTTGCGTTGCGCCTCGCGCTCCAACCGTCGGCTCGACTGGACGCGATTCAGAGGCTCATCAGGCTGGGCTGCTGACGCCAAAGAAGGTCCGTTCGCCACGCCGCCCTATTCCGGTCATTCGCCAATGCCCGCTGG
>VBDL01000427.1 GCA_005884255.1 Betaproteobacteria bacterium
CGCGTCACCGGCATCCAGCTCTTCATCCGCATCGTCGAGACCGGCTCGTTCAGCAAGGCCTCGGCCGACTTGGGCGTGACGCAACCCACCGCGACCAAGCATGTGGCCGCGCTGGAGGAACACCTGGGCGCGCGGCTGCTGCACCGCAGCACGCGCGGCGTGACGGCCACCGAAGTGGGTGCGCTGTACTACGACAAGTGCAAGCTGATCCTGCGCGAACTGGAGGAGGCCGACAACCTGGCGACGCTGGTGCAGAGCAAGCTCGGCGGCACCTTGCGCGTGAGCACCTCGGTGGCCTTCGGTCGCCGTGTGCTGATCCCGCTGACGCTGCGCTTCATGCACGAGCACCCGGAACTGGCCATCGACCTCAGCTTCGACGACCGCTATGTCGACCTCGTCGAGCAAGGCGTCGACCTCGCGGTGCGCATGGGGCGCCTGGCCGACTCCACGCTCGGCGCGCGCTACCTCGGCGCCAATCCGTGGGTGCTGGTGGCGGCGCCGGCCTACCTGCATGCGCGCGGCACGCCGCGCACACCGGAGGAACTGTCGAGCCACGCCTGCCTCGTGTACAGCAGCGTGATGGGCGACGACCACTGGAGCTTCGCGCAGCCCGAGGGCGGCTCGCTGTCGGTGCGGGTGAAGGGACCGCTGCGCTCGAACAATCTGTCCGCCGTGCTCGCCGCCTGCCGTGCCGGGCATGGCCTCGCGGTGCTGCCGTGGTACGTGGCGCGCGAGTCGGTGGCCGATGGCGTGGTGCAGCCGGTGATGTCCGAGGCCGCGCTGCCGTCGCAGGACATCCACGCGGTGTTCCCGTCACCGAAGCGCGTACCGGCCAAGGTGCGCGCCTTCAGCGAGTTCCTGCAGACGGCGCTCGACGGCGAGTGGTGGCTGCGCGCGCCGTAAGCTGCTTCTAACCTGCGGCCGGCACAATGCCGGCATCGCTCTTGCCTCTCACCCGACCATGACCGCACGCATCCCCGCCACGCTGATCCCCGGAGACGGCATCGGCCCCGAAATCGTCGATGCCACCTTGGCGGTGCTCGATGCGCTGGACTCGCCGTTCGACTGGGAGCGGCAGATCGCCGGCCTCGGCGGCATCCAGGCCGCCGGCGACCCGCTGCCGCAGGCGACGCTGGACAGCATCCGCCGCACGCGGCTGGCCTTGAAGGGGCCACTCGAGACGCCGTCGGGCGGCGGCTATCGCTCGTCGAACGTGCGGCTGCGCGAGGAGTTCAAGCTCTACGCCAACCTGCGGCCCACGCGCACCGTGATCCCGGGCGGGCGCTACGACAACATCGACCTGGTGATCGTGCGCGAGAACCTCGAGGGTCTGTACATCGGCCACGAGCACTACATCCCGATCGACGACGACCCGCATGCGGTGGCCATGGCCACCGGCGTGAACACGCGCCAGGGCAGCCGCCGGCTGCTGGAGTTCGCCTTCGAGCACGCCATCGCCACCGGCCGCAAGAAGGTGACGATCGTGCACAAGGCCAACATCATGAAGGCGCTGACCGGCATCTTCCTCGAGACCGGCCAGCAGCTGTGGGAAGAGAAGTACAAGGGCCGCATCGCGCTCGACTCGGTGATCATCGACGCCTGCGCGATGAAGCTGGTGCTCAACCCGTGGCAGTTCGACGTGCTGGTCACGACGAACCTGTTCGGCGACATCCTGTCGGACCTGGCCGCCGGCCTGGTCGGCGGCCTCGGCATGGCACCCGGCGCAAACATCGGTGCCGACGCGGCGATCTTCGAGGCGGTGCACGGCTCGGCGCCGGACATCGCCGGCAAAGGCATCGCCAACCCGACGGCACTGATGCTGGCGGCGGCGATGATGCTCGATCACGTCAAGCTGCAGGACAAGGCCACGCGGCTGCGCCAGGCGATCGCCGACACGCTGAACGTCGACAAGGTGCGCACCGGCGACCTCGGCGGCAGCGCGAATTGCGCGCAGTTCACGAAGGCATTGGTGAGCCGGATCAGCGATAGCTAGCGCACGGCGCGGAGCTTCGGCCGCGCTACGGGCGCCAGCGTCGCGCGCAGCCGCTCGCGCGTGTCGGCTTGCGAGCGCATCGACTCGCCGAGCGCATCTTCGACGCTGCCGATGTGCGCGAGCATGCGCTGCGCCGCCTGCTGAACATCGCCCGCTTCCAGCGCCGCGACGATCTCGCCGTGCTCGGTGCAGGATTGGCGCGCATCGTGCGTCGACTGATACAGCGTGGCCACCAGCGTGGTGCGCGCGGTGAGGTCGCGCAGCATGTCCGACAACACGCGG
>VBDL01000428.1 GCA_005884255.1 Betaproteobacteria bacterium
TTGCCGTCGACGCTTGCGTTGATCACCGGGTAGCGCTTGAGTGCCGCAACGGCCGCCTTCACGAAGAAGCTCATGAAGCCTAGCTTGACGCCGTGCTCCTTCTCGAACTTGTCCTGGAACTTCTTGCGCATCTCCATCACCGGCGCCATGTTCACCTCGTTGAAGGTGGTGAGGATGGCGTTGGTGGCCTGCGACTGCAGCAGGCGCTCGGCGACGCGTGCACGCAGGCGGCTCATCGGCACGCGCTGCTCGGGGCGGTCGCCGAGGTTCATCGTCACCGGCGGGGCCACCGGCGGCAGCGGCTTGGCGACCGCGGGGGCGGCAGGCACTGCGACCGGTGCGGCCACCGCCGCGGCCTTGGCGCCGGCGGCAATCGCACCGAGCACGTCGCCCTTGGTCACGCGGCCGTCCTTGCCGGTGCCGCTGACCTGCGCGGTGCTCAGCTGGTTGTCCGCGAGCAGCTTGGCGGCCGCGGGCATGGCCACGTCGCCCTTGCTGGCCGCAGGAGCAGTGGCCGGCGCGGCAGCCGGCGTCGTGGCCGGCGGTACCGCCTTCACTTCCTCGGGCGCAGCGCCGGCCTTGCCCTCGGTGTCGATCTTCGCGATGACCTCGTCGCTGGCGACGGTGTCGCCGTCGTTCTTCACCAGCTGCGCCATCACGCCGGCGGACGGCGCCGGCACTTCCAGCACGACCTTGTCGGTCTCGATCTCGATGAGGATCTCATCGATCGCCACGGCCTCGCCAGGGCGCTTCTTCCATTGCAGCAGCGTGGCTTCGGCCACCGATTCGCTGAGCTGCGGGACTTTGACTTCTACGATTGCCATTTGGGATTTGTTTCGTTGATGCGGATCACTTGCTCAGCACGAAGCCCTTGAGCTTGGCAAAGGCCTGGTCGAGCAGCGCCTTCTGCTGCTCCTGGTGCAGGTGCGCGTAGCCCACGGCCGGCGAGGCCGAGGCCGGGCGCCCGGCGTAGCCGAGCTTCATGCCTTCGGGCATGTTCTCGTGGATGTAGTGCTGCACGAAGAACCAGGCGCCCTGGTTCTGCGGCTCGTCCTGGCACCAGACGATCTCGCTCGCGTTGGCGTACTTCTTCATCTCCGCCGCGAACGCCTTGTGCGGGAACGGGTAGAGCTGCTCGACGCGGATGATGGCCACGTCGCTCGACTTCTTCTCGTCGCGCTTCTTCACCAGGTCGTAATAGACCTTGCCCGAGCAGGCGATCATGCGCTTGACCTTGGCCGCGTCGATGTCGGCACTGAGCTCGCCGATCACCGTCTTGAACTCGCCCTTGGTGAACTCCGACAGCGGCGAGGTCGCATCCTTGTTACGCAGCAGCGACTTCGGCGTCATGATGACCAGCGGCTTGCGGAACATGCGCACCTGCTGGCGGCGCAGCACGTGGAAGATCTGGCTCGCCGACGTGGGCTGCACGACCTGCATGTTGTTGTCCGCCGCCAGCTGCATGAAGCGCTCCAGGCGCGCCGAGGAGTGCTCGGGGCCCTGGCCTTCGTAGCCGTGCGGCAGCATCAGCGTGATGCCGTTGACGCGGCCCCACTTCACTTCGCCGGACGCGATGAACTGGTCGATCACCACCTGCGCGCCGTTGACGAAGTCGCCGAACTGCGCTTCCCAGATGACCAGCGTGTTGGGGTCGGCACTCGAATAGCCGTACTCGAAGCCGAGCACCGCCTCCTCGGAGAGGATCGAGTCGATGACGACGAACGGCGCCTGGTTCTCGGCCACGTTTTCCAGCGGCACGTAGGTGCCGATGTCCCACTTCTCGCGGTTCTGGTCGTGCAGCACCGAGTGGCGGTGCGTGAAGGTGCCGCGGCCGCAGTCCTCCCCCGACAGGCGCACCGGATAGCCGCTGGCCACCAGCGACGCAAACGCCAGGTGCTCACCCATGCCCCAGTCGACGTTGATCTCGCCGCGGCCCATGGCTGCGCGATCCGCCAGCACCTTCTCCACCAGCGGGTGGACCTTGAAGTTGCCCGGGATCGTCGTGATGCGCTCGGCCAGGCGCTTGACCTCGGCCAGCGGCAGCGCGGTGTCGGCGGAGTCGGTCCACTTGCGGCCGAGGAAGGGCGCCCAGTCGACCGCGTACTTGCTCTTGAAGTTGGTGAGCACCGGGTCGACCGTGTGCTTGCCCGCGTCCATCGCGGCGCGGAAGGCCTTGGCCATCTGGTCGCCGCCGTCGGCCGGCAGCACGCCCTGCGCGACGAGCTTGTCGGCATAGAGCCTGCGCGTGCCGGGGTGGGCGGCGATCTTCTTGTACATCAGCGGCTGCGTCAGCGCCGGCGTGTCCTGCTCGTTGTGGCCCAGCTTGCGGAAGCAGATGATGTCGACGACCACATCCTTCTTGAACTGCTGGCGGTAGTCCATCGCCAGCTGCGTGCACAGCACCACGGCCTCGGGGTCGTCGCCGTTCACGTGCAGCACCGGCGCCTCGATCATCTTGACGACATCGGAGCAGTACAGCGTCGAGCGCGAGTCGCGCGGGTCGCTGGTGGTGAAGCCGATCTGGTTGTTGATGACGATGTGCACCGTGCCGCCGGTGTAGTAGCCGCGCGTCTGCGCCAGCGCCAGCGTCTCCATCACCACACCCTGGCCGGCGAAGGCGGCGTCGCCGTGCACCAGCACCGGCAGCACCTGGTTGCCCTCCTTGTCGCCGCGGCGGTCCATGCGCGCCTTGACGCTGCCCTCGACCACCGGGTTCACGATCTCCAGGTGCGACGGGTTGAATGCGAGGCTCAGGTGCACCGGGCCACCGGTGGTGGACACGTCGCTGGAGAAGCCCTGGTGGTACTTCACGTCGCCGGCGGTGAGCTCTTCCTTCGCGGTGTGCTCGAACTCGGCGAACAGGTCCTTGGGCATCTTGCCCAGCGTGTTGACCAGCACGTTCAGCCGGCCGCGGTGCGCCATGCCGATGACGATCTCCTGCACGCCGTTGGCGCCGGCGCTCTGCACCAGCTCGTCCATCGAGGCGATGAAGCTCTCGCCGCCTTCGAGCGAGAAGCGCTTCTGGCCGACGTACTTGGTGTGCAGGAAGCGCTCCAGACCTTCGGCAGCGGTGAGGCGGTCGAGGATGTGCTTCTTCTCGTCCGGCGAGAAGCTGGGCTTGCTGTGGATGCTCTCCAGCTTCTCCTGCCACCAGCGCTTCTCGGTGGGATCGGTGATGTGCATGTACTCGGCACCGATCGTGCCGCAGTACGTTTCGCGCAGCGCCTGCAGGATCTGGCGCAGCGTCATCTGCTCGGCGGTGGTGAAGTAGGTGTTCGTCGCGCTGAACGTGATGTCCATATCGGACTCGCTCAGGTCGTAAAACGCCGGCTCCAGCTCGGAAATCTTCGGGCGCTCGGTGCGTTTGAGCGGATCGAGGTCGGCCCAGCGTGCGCCCAGGAAGCGGTAGGCCGCGATCAGCGACTGCACGTGCACCTGCTTGCGCGCGACCGCCAGGTCGCTCGAGTTCGACGACCGGCGCATGGGCCACGTCGCGATGTTCGGTGCCGTCAGTGGCAGGAACGTTTTGCAGCGCGTCGAAGTAGGCGCGCCAGTTGTCGGGCACGGAGCCCGGGTTGTCGAGGTAGGCTTCGTAAAGCTCTTCGACATAGGGAGCATTGCCCCCGAACAGGTACGAGTTGGACCTGTATTGCTGCATCATTTCGCCACCTCACACCCCGGTTTCCAGGGCTTTGGCTGGTTGAACAACCTTCCGCGACACGGCTTGACCGATTGGCGGATTGCGACCGACGGGAAGGACCCTCAAATCTGAGGCCGGA
>VBDL01000433.1 GCA_005884255.1 Betaproteobacteria bacterium
CGCTGATGCGGCTGTTGGTCGTAGGGCCTGCCGATGAGAAAGAGCGGTCGGGGGCCCGGCTGCGACTGCCAGCCGGCCCACGGGCGACTCGCCTCGCAGAAGCGGGCTTCGATGCCGAGCGCGGCCATCAGGGGGTTGTAGAAGGCGAGCGCGCGCTCGAAATCGTTCACGCCGACGAAGATGTGGGAGAACATGGACTCGTCAATTCGGCGCCGCGCTCGATTCCAGATCCAGCGCTGACTGCTTCACCACGACGACGCGCCCGCCCTGCGCCTTCAGCGCCGGCTCGAATTCGGCGGCCACGCCGGCGACCACCACGCGGCGCTGCGTGCGCGCGAAATGCTTGGTGGCGAAGGCCTGCACGTCGCTCGGCCCCACCGCCTCGAGCCTGGCGATGCGTTGCGTCAGGTCGGCGGGCGGCAAGCCGGCCACGGCCAGCGCGGCCACTTCGCCGGCCAGGCCACCGGTCGTCTCCAGCGCGCGGCTGAAGCCGCCGATCAGGGTGGCCTTGCGCGCCGTCAGCTCGTCGGCGCCCACCGGCTGCGCGGCCAGTCCGTCGAGCTCGGCGTGGATCAGCTGGATCACCTCGGCGGCCGACGGGTTCTTCGTCTGCAAGCCGATGCGCAGCGCGCCGGCCTGGCGACGCGCGTCGAGGTGGCTGCCGACGCTGTAGCTCAGGCCGCGCTTGATGCGAATCTCCTGGCTCAGCCTGGAGGAGTAGCCGCCGCCAAGCACGGTGTTGGTCACCGCGCCGGCCATGCGCTCCGGCGAGTCGGCCGGCACCGCCGGCAGCGCGAGCGACACGCCGGCCTGGCCGGCGCCCGCCATGTCGACGACGACCACGCCTTCGGGCCACGGCTGCTCGCGCGGCGCGGACGCTTTCGGCAGTGGCGCAGCCGGCCGCTTCCACGCGCCGAAATGCTGCTGCGCGAGTTTGCGCGCCGCCCCGGCATCGATGTCGCCGGCCAGCACGAGCACCGCGTTGTCCGGCCGAAACGTGGCCGCATGCAGCGTCGCGATGTCGGCGCGGGAGATGCGCGGCAGCGAAGTCGGCGTGCCGGAAGACGGGTGCCCGTAGCTGCCGGCGCCGTACACCGCGCGCTGCACGGTCAGCGACGCCAGCGTGCCCGGTTGCGCATAGGCCACCTTCATCTCGTCCAGCGCCTGCGTGCGCAACCGCTCGATCTCTTGCGGCGCGAAGGTCGGCGTCGTCGCCGCCTCGGCGACCAGCGCGAGTGCACGCGGCAGCAGCGGCGTGGTCACCGTGATGCTCACCGCCGACTGGTTCCAGCCCGCACCGCTATCGAGCGAGCCGCCCAGCGCTTCGGCGGCGCTGGCGAGCGCCGGTGCGCTGTGCAGCTTGGTGCCGCGCGTCAGCAACCCGGCGGTCAGCGACGCCAGGCCAGCGCGCTGCGGTGGGTCCGCCTCGGCGCCCGCCAGCACAACCAGTCGCGTGCTCACGAGCGGCACGCCGCGGCGCTCTGCGACGATGACGCGCAGCCCATTGGCCAGCTTGAATTCCGCCGGCGGCGCGATCTGCGGCGAGCGCGGCTCGGCCGGTGGTGGTGGAGCTTCGTAGGGCTGAGCGGCAGCAGCCAAAGCGAGCAGCGCAAGCGCCGCCATGAACGTTGGCTTGATCATCACTTGGTGCCCCCTTGCGGCTTGTCTTGCGCGTAGCTGATGCTCACCTTGTGCGTGCCGGCGATGTAATGCTTCATCACGCGCTGCACGTCGGCGGCGCTCACCTGCTGCAGCTCGTCGAGCAGCGTGTTGGCCTTCGCCGTCTGGCCATGCAGCACGGCGGCCTCGGCAAAGGCCGAGGCGAGGCCCATCGGCGTCTGCCGCTCGCCGAGCGCATGCGTCACCAGCTGCGTCTTCACCTTCTCGAGCTCGGCCGGCGATACCGGCTTGTCCGCCATGCGCAGCACTTCGGCCAGCAGCGCGGCGCGCACCTGCGCCAGCGGCTTGCCGCCGGCGGCGATCGCATAAGCCGTCAGCAGCCCAGGCCCCGCGCGCAGGTCGGCCTCGAAGCCGGCCTCGGCGGCGATCTGCTGCCGGTACACCAGCGACTGGTTCAGCCGCGACGACTCGCCTTGCGCCAGCAGCGCCGCGGCCACGAGCAGCGCCGGCGCATCGGCGCTGGTCACCGGCGGCGCCTGCCACACCAGCGCCACCGCCGGCAGCGGCACCTGCGGGCCGCTCACCGCCGCCTCGCGATCGGTGCTCCATGTCGGCTCCTGCGCGGTGACGCGCGGGATCGAGCTGCTGGGCCGCGGCACCGGCGCGAAATACTTGTCGACCCAGCCCTGCAGCTGCTTCGAGTAGGTGCTGTGGAAGGAGACCACATCGGACAAGGTCGAGGCTTCGAGATCCTCGATGCTGCCGATGCCCGGCCGCTTGTACGGATGCACGAGATAGGACGACGGCGCGATCGCGTTGTAGAAGCGGCCATACGGCGACGCCAGCACGCGCTGGCGATATTCCTCCTCGACCACCGCGCGCTCGGACTTGAAATTGCCTTCGTCGACATTGAGGTTGGACATGCGCTCGGCCTCGGCCCACAGCAGGCGTTCGAGGTGGTTCGACGGCACGACCTCGTGGTAGGCCGTCATGTCGTCGGCGGTGAAGGCATTGCTGGCGCCGCCCACGTCTTCGGTCAGCCGCTCGATGGTTTCGGCCTTCATGTAGCGCGTGCTCTTGAACATCAGGTGCTCGAAGAGGTGCGCGAAGCCGGAGCGCCCTTGCGGATCGTCTTTCGAGCCGACGTGGTACCAGACCTGCACGCTGACCGTCGGGCTCGCATGGTTTTCGACGGCCACCACCTGCAGCCCGTTGGGCAAGGTGCGCTCGCTGAACGGCACGGCGTTCAGCTTCAGCGGCGGTGCGGCCAGCGCCGCCATGGCCAGCGCAGCGCCGATGGCGCCGGCCAGCAGGCGAGGAAGAAGTGTCATCGACACGGCTCCTGAGTGTTGTGCGTTGCGGCGATTGTGCCTCCGTGGAATTCGCCATGGCCCTGTCCCGTACACAGCGCAGGCCCAAGGAGTCTGCAATGGCCATGACACGCAAGGAATTCATCGGCGGCCTCGCCAGCGGCACCGTGCTGCTGGTGTTCAGCGGCTGCGGCGGTGGCGGCGGCGGTTACACCGGCGGCGGCATGTCCGGCGGCGGCAGCGGATGCACCGACACCATCGCCGCCAATCACGGCCATGTGCTCGTCGTGCCGCTGTCGGACCTCAGCTCGATGGTCGACAAGAGCTACGACATCCGCGGCACGGCCGACCACACGCACACCGTGACGCTCACCGCCGCGCAACTGGCGCAGCTCAAGGCCGGGCAGAGCGTCAACGTGAACTCGTCGATGAGCACGTCGATGACGTATGGCACGCACTTTCATGCGGCGTCTGTCAGCTGCGTGATGTAACCGGCAGCGTGACGCGCGGCGCGGACGCGCCTACCATCGCGTCATGGCCCCGCAGCGCATGGCTTGGCTGGAAGCATCGGACGTGTTGCCGATGTTCCCCAGTCTCGTGTGGAAGCTGACGCTGAGGCCGGAACTGCGTGACGCGCTCGCCGCCGATGCGCTGGCCGCTCTGGCGGCGCTGCGGCGCGATGAACCCCCGCTCGCGCGCGGCCAAGGCTGGCAGTCGCCGCAGGACCTGCACCGCCGCGAGCCATTCGCAACGCTCGTCGGCTGCATCCACGACGCCACGCGCAGCATCCTGCGCTTCCTGCACATCGCCGACGACGCCGCCTGCGAGATCACCGGCTGCTGGGCGACGGTGCTCGCGCCGGGGGCCGCGCACAAGCTGCACAGCCATCCGAACAACTTCCTGAGCGGCGTCTACTACCTGCGCACCTCGCCAGGCGCCGACACGCTCAACTTCCACGACCCGCGCAAGCAGACCGGCGTGATCCGCCCGCCGGTGCTGGCACTGAGCGCGGAGAACACCGATCAGGTCGTGGTGCAGGTGAGCGACGGCACGCTGCTGATGTTCCCGTCCTACCTGGAGCATTCGGTGGACGCGACGAGCAGCGATGACGAGCGCATCACCGTGAGCTTCAACCTGATGTTCTCGAACTACGTGCAGACGATGAGCCGCCCGCTGTGGTAGCCGTCACCAGCCGTCGAACACCTCCTCGGCGATCGCGAAGGCGGTGCTCGCCCCGGTGCCACTGGTGACGACGACGAGCCGCGTCGCTCCGTTCGGTGCGTCGATCAGGCAATCACTGGGGCCGCTCGGATAGACGCCGGTCCAGCGTTCGACCACGTCGAGGGTCTCGACGCGCAGCGCGCGCTGCAGATGGCCGAGGATCAGCCGGTCGACCGCTTCGCTGGCAAACGGCGACGGCGCCGTGCCGTCGTCGTGGTGAGAGTCGCCGACCACCAGCGTGCCGTCGGCGCTCTGCACCGCGATCAAATGGATGCCCTGCGCCAGGCTCTCGCCCTCCTCGGCCTGCAGCTGCGCGCGCAAAGCCTGCGCCTCGGGCAATGATGCGAAGCCGCCGTAGCGGATGAAGCTGAGGTCAGTCATCAGCGGCGCATCGAGGGCAAAGCCGGGCTGCGCGCGCACGCGCAGCATCTGCAGGCGCGTCAAGCGCAGCGCATGCGATGCGAGCCGCTCGCCGCCGACGCCACCGAGCTCCGCGCCCGGGCACAGCAGCACGCGCTCGGCGTGCAGCGTGCGCTGCGCGGTGCGCACGCGCGGCGGGTCGGCCTCGAGCACCGCTTCGCCGAAGAAGAAGCGCACGCCATGCGCTTCAGCCAGCCAGTGCGCGAGCCGCGGGATCGCATCGCGCGACTCCACGCGCAGCTCGTGCGGCGAATACAGCGCGCCGGCCGCACCCTCGCTGCGCAGCGAGGGTGCCAGCGTGGCCAGCTCGGCGGCCTCGTGCAAGCGGCAGCCGTCGGCCATGCCGCTGCGCGCGACGAAAGCTTCGAGCACCGCGCGCGCCGCGGGCCGCTGCGCCAGCACCCACACGCCGCGCTGTTCGACGCGGATGCCCGCAGCCTGCGCGACCTCCAGCCACACGTCGCGCGAACGGCGCGCGCGCCGCCAGGTGTCACCCGCCGCCTGGCCGGTGACGGTGACGAAGCCGAAGTTGCGGATCGATGCGCCGACACAGCGCCGGTCACGCTCGACCACCGCGACGCGCAGGCCGCGCTTCGCCGCCGCCAACGCATGCGCGAGGCCGACGATGCCGGCGCCGGCGATGACCACATCGAAGGAGTCGTTCATGACAAACGCAAAGCCATCATGCCGCCGACGATGACCAAGGTGCCGACCGCCCGCTGCGCGCCGAAGCGCTCCTTGAGCATCAGCGTGCCGAGCACCGCGGCGAACAGCACCGAGGTCTCGCGCAGCGCGGCGACCGAGGCCACCGGCGCCTGCGTCATCGCCCACAGCGCGATGCCGTAGGAGCCGATCGACGCGGTGCCGCCGAGCAGCGCCAGCGGCCAGCGCTTTGACGCATAGCGCATGATTTCGGCACGGCCTTCGCGGCCCCGCTTCATCCACACCAGCAGCGGATACGGCAGCCCGTCGAAGGCGAACAGCGCCATCACATAGGGCAGCGCCTGG
>VBDL01000434.1 GCA_005884255.1 Betaproteobacteria bacterium
AGCTTGCCCACCACCTTGTTCTTCTGAGCGAGCAGCTTCGCCAGGTCGATCTGCGGTTCGCCGAACGAGACGCCGAGATCAGCGAAGTGCTTCACCTCGTCCATCACCGAGGCCACGTGCAGCAAGGCCTTGCTCGGAATGCACCCGACGTTGAGGCATACTCCGCCGAGCGTGGGATAGCGCTCGACCAGCACGGTCTTCATGCCGAGGTCGGCGGCGCGGAAGGCGGCCGAGTAGCCACCGGGGCCGGCGCCGAGCACCAGCATGTCGCACTCGAGCTCGGCGCCACCGGCGTAGCTGGCGGCTTGCGGCGCGGGCACCGCCGCAGCAGGCGTGGGCGCTGCAGCAGGCGCGGCTCCAGCGGGCTGCGGCGCCGGCGCTGCGGCGCCTTCGGCCTCCAGCATCAGGATCACTGTCCCCTCGCTGACCCTGTCGCCCAGCTTGATCCTCATCTCCTTGACGACGCCGCTGGCCGTCGAAGGGATCTCCATCGAGGCTTTGTCGCTCTCGACCGTGATCAACGACTGCTCGGCCTTCACCGTGTCTCCCGGTTTGACCAGCAGCTCGATGATGGCCACGTCCTTGAAATCGCCGATGTCCGGCACCTTGACTTCGATGAGCGCCATTTTGTTGTCTCAGCCTTTGAGTTTGAGTGTGTGGACCTTCACCGGCCCGCATGAGTTCTTGTCGAATTCGCAGCCCGCGCGCACGCCGAGCTCGGCGATCTCGCGCGCCGTCTTCAGGCGCTCGTAGTCGGCATACATCGCGCCGAGCGCGAACGCGCGGCCCGAGCCGATGGCCCAGAAGCGGTCGAACTCGAAGACCTCGCGGTACGAGTACACGCCGTAGACCCCGGTCGCATTGACCACCAGCACGGTGAACTGGCTGCTCTCGTAGGGATCGGCGTCTTCCTCTTTCGTGTTGAGGAAGAACTGGTCCTTCAGCTTCGGATGCAGCTTCAAGAAGGTGTCGAACACCTCGTCGCGCGAGCCGAGCTTCATCTCGTCGGTGGGCAGCGTGCCGAGCGCCTTGCGCAGCACCGGGAAGTGCGCGGTGGTGCCCGACATGCCGAACCACGAGTCGCCGACACGGAACAGCTTGTCGTTCGCCTCGTAGCCATGCGCCAGGCGCGTGTCGCCGAAGGTCACCAGCGTGTCCGCAGCGATCGCGACCTGGCCGCCCTTGCGGACAACTGCGACCGTTGTCATAGCAGGATTCGGCGGAAATCGGCGAGTACTGCTGCCAGGTAGGTGTTGAAGCGCGCGGCCGACGCACCGTCGATCACGCGGTGATCCCAGCTCAAGGAGAGCGGCAGGACCAGGCGCGGCTGGAACTGCTTGCCGTCCCACACCGGGCGCGTGCTGCTCTTGCACACGCCGAGGATGGCGACTTCCGGCGCGTTGATGATCGGCGTGAAGTAGGTGCCGCCGATGCCACCGAGCGAGCTGATGCTGAAGCAGCCGCCGCTCATGTCGGCCGGCCCCAGCTTGCCATCGCGCGCCTTGGCGGCGAGCTCGCCCATTTCCTTGGCGATGGCGAACACGCCCTTCTTGTCGGCATCCTTGATCACCGGCACGACGAGACCGTTGGGGGTGTCGGCCGCGAAGCCGATGTGGAAGTACCGCTTGTAGACCAGCGTCTCGCCATCCAGCGACGCATTGAACTCGGAAAACTTCTTCAGCGCAGCGACGCAGGCCTTGACGAGGAACGCCAGCATCGTGACCTTGATGCCGCTCTTCTCGTTCTCCTTGTTGAGCTGAACGCGGAAGGCTTCGAGCTCGGTGATGTCCGCGTCTTCGTGGTTGGTGACGTGCGGGATCATCACCCAGTTGCGATGCAGGTTCGCGCCGCTGATCTTCTTGATGCGCGACAGGTCCTTGCGCTCGACCGGGCCGAACTTCGCGAAGTCGACCTGCGGCCACGGCAGCAGCCCGGGCAGGGCGCCGCCGGCGGCCGCCGGCGCCTTGGCGGCGGCGGCTTGCGTGCGCACATCACCGGCCATCACGCCCTTGACGAAGCCTTGCACATCGTCCTGCGTGATGCGGCCCTTGGGTCCGCTGCCCTTCACCTCGGCCAACGGCACGCCGAGCTCGCGCGCGAACTTGCGCACCGACGGCGACGCATGCGGCAGCTGCCCGCTGGGTGTGCTGGGCTCGTGCAGCGGCAGCGCGGCGGTGGGCGCCTGGCGCTCCGCCGGCTTCGCGACCTCTGCCGCCGCGGCGGGAGAGGGTTGGGGTGAGGGCGCGGCCGGTGCGGCGCCGCCCGCGGCCTCGACCACCGCGATCAGCGAGCCCTTGGACACCTTATCGCCGACCTTGACCTTCAGTTCCTTCAGCACGCCGGCGTGCGACGACGGAATCTCCATCGAGGCCTTGTCGGACTCCACGGTGATCAGGCTCTGCTCGGCCTGGATGGTGTCGCCCGGCTTGACCAGGACTTCGATCACCGCGACGTCGGCGAAGTCGCCGATGTCGGGGACGGTGATGTCGACCGGACCGGCAGCCGGTGCGGCGACAGGGGCTGCGGGAGCCGCGGGCGGCGTTGCGGGCGCTGCCGCAGCGGGCTGCGGCGCCGGCGCCGCAGGCGCTGCGGCCGGGGCCGCTGCGCCTTCGCCTTCGATCAGCAGCAGCGCACTGCCCTGGCTGACCTTGTCGCCGAGCTTGACCATCAGCTGCTTCACCACGCCGGCCGCTGTCGACGGGATCTCCATCGAGGCCTTGTCCGACTCCACGGTGATCAGCGACTGCTCGGGTTTGATCGTGTCGCCGGGCTTGACCAGCAGTTCGATGACCTCGACGTCCTTGAAGTCCCCGATGTCGGGGACCTTCACTTCAACCACAGCCATTGTTGTTGTCTCCGTTGATGTTGCTTATGCGTACAGCGGGTTGATCTTGTCGACGTTGATGGCGTACTTCTTGATCGCCTCGGCGACCTTGGTTGCCGGCACCGCGCCTTCATCGGCCAGCGCACGCAGCGCGGCGACCACGATGTAGTGGCGGTTGACCTCGAAGTGCTCGCGCAGCTTGCTGCGGAAGTCGCTGCGGCCGAAGCCGTCGGTGCCCAGCACCTTGTAGGTCCGCCCCTTCGGGATGAAGGCGCGAATCTGTTCGGCGTAGTTCTTGATGTAGTCGGTCGATGCGATCACCGGGCCGGCATGCGGCTCGAGCTGTTGCGTCACGAAGGGCACGCGCGGCTTCTTGTCGTTCGGGTGCAGCAGGTTGTGGCGCTCGCAGTCCTGGCCATCTCGCGCCAGCTCGTTGAAGCTCGGCGCGCTCCACACGTTGGCAGCCACACCCCACTCGTTCTCGAGCAGCTCCTTGGCCGCCATGCTCTCGCGCAGGATGGTGCCGCTGCCGAGCAGGTTGACGCGCGGCGCCTCCTTCTTCTTGGCCGGCGCGCCTTCCTGCAGCAGGTACATGCCCTTGATGATCTGCTCCTCGGTGCCGGGCTTCAGGCCGGGCATCGAGTAGTTCTCGTTGAGCAGCGTGAGGTAGTAGTAGACGTTGTCCTGCTGCTCGACCATGCGCTTCAGGCCGTGGTGCATGATCACCGCCACCTCGTGCGCGAAGCTCGGGTCGTAGCTCACGCAGTTCGGGATCGTGCCGGCGAGGATGTGGCTGTGGCCATCCTCGTGCTGCAGGCCTTCGCCGTTCAGCGTCGTGCGGCCGGAAGTGCCGCCGAGCAGGAAGCCGCGTGCCTGCATGTCGCCCGCCGCCCACGCCAGGTCGCCGATGCGCTGGAAGCCGAACATGGAGTAGTAGACGTAGAACGGCACCATGATGCGGTTGTTCGTCGAGTACGACGTGGCCGCGGCGATCCAGCTGCACATGCCGCCCGCTTCGTTGATGCCTTCCTGCAGGATCTGCCCCTGGGCGTCTTCCTTGTAGTACATGACCTGGTCCTTGTCGACCGGCGTGTACTTCTGCCCTTCCGGGTTGTAGATGCCGATCTGGCGGAACAGGCCCTCCATGCCGAAGGTGCGCGCCTCGTCGACGAGGATGGGCACCGCGCGCGGCCCCAGCTCCTTGTCGCGCAGCAGCTGCGTGAGGAAGCGCACGTAGGCCTGCGTGGTGCTGATCTCGCGGCCTTCCGCCGTAGGCTCGAGCACCGCCTGGAAGGTCGACAGCTCCGGCACCTTCAACTGCTCGTCGGCACGCGTGCGCCGCTTGGGCAGGGAGCCGCCGAGCGCCTTGCGCCGCTCGTGCAAGTAATTCATCTCCGGCGTGTCTTCGGCCGGCTTGTAGAACGGGATGTCCTTGGCAAGCTGCTCGTCGGTGACGGGGATGTTGAAGCGATCGCGCATCGTCTTCACGTCGTCGTCGGTCAGCTTCTTGGCCTGGTGCGCCGTGTTCTTGCCTTCGCCGGCCTTGCCCATGCCGAAGCCCTTGACGGTCTTCACCAGCAGCACCGTCGGCTGTCCCTTGTGGTTGTAGGCGCGGTGGAAGGCCGCGTAGACCTTCTGCGGATCATGGCCGCCGCGCTGCAGGCGCCAGATGTCGTCGTCGCTCATCTTGGCCACCATCTCCAGCGCCTTCGGGTGGCGGCCGAAGAAGTGCTTGCGCACGAAGGCACCGTCGTTGGCCTTCATCGCCTGGTAGTCGCCGTCGACCACGTCCATCATGATCTGGCGCAGGATGCCTTCCTTGTCGCGCGCGAGCAGCGGATCCCAGTAGCTGCCCCAGATCAGCTTGATGACGTTCCAGCCCGAGCCGCGGAACTCGCCTTCGAGCTCCTGGATGATCTTGCCGTTGCCGCGCACCGGGCCATCCAGGCGCTGCAGGTTGCAGTTGACGACGAAGACCAGGTTGTCGAGCTTCTCGCGTGCCGCGAGGCCGATGGCGCCCAGCGATTCGGGCTCGTCCATCTCGCCGTCGCCGCAGAACACCCACACCTTGCGGTTCTCGGTGTTGGCGATGCCGCGCGCATGCAGGTACTTGAGGAAGCGCGCCTGGTAGATCGCCATGATCGGCCCGAGGCCCATCGACACCGTCGGGAACTGCCAGAACTCGGGCATCAACTTCGGGTGCGGGTAGCTCGAGAGCCCCTTGCCGTCGACCTCCTGGCGGAAATTCAGCAATTGCTCTTCGCTGATGCGCCCTTCCATGAAGGCGCGCGCGTAGATGCCGGGCGACGAGTGGCCCTGGATGTACAGCAGGTCGCCGCCGTGGCCCTCGTGCTCGGCATGCCAGAAGTGGTGGAAGCCCGCGCCGAACATCGTCGCCACCGAGGCGAACGACGAGATGTGGCCGCCCAGGTCACCGCCGTCTGCCGGGTGCAATCGGTTGGCCTTGACGACCATCGCCATCGCGTTCCAGCGCATGTAGGCGCGCAGCCGCTCCTCGATCTCGAGGTTGCCGGGGCAGCGCTCTTCCTGGTCGGGCGGGATGGTGTTGACGTAGGCCGTGTTGGCCGAGAACGGCATGTCGATGCCGGCCTGGCGGGCCTGATCGATGAGCTGTTCGAGCAGGAAGTGCGCGCGCTCGCCGCCTTCGGCGCCGATCACCGCCTGCAGCGCATCGACCCATTCGCGAGTCTCCTGGGCATCGGCGTCATTGGCCGCGGCACCGAGATACGGCTGAGGCATCGCTGACATGCTTGTCTCCTAGGTTGTACGTTCCGATGGGGCCGGAGTGTGGCACAGCTTCGTCGTGTTTTCAAATGGTGCGAGCTAATTTCACATTGTGGTTTACCGCAGAGAGAACCGATCCGGCCTCGAACCTACTCGGATAATCGCGCAATGGCGCTGCATCCCGAACCTTATTCCCCTTCGGCATCGCCGCTATCGAGTGGCCGGCGCCTGTTCGGCCGCTGGTGGCGGCGCCAGTCGCCCGCGCGGCAGGACCGCTTCGCGACGATCGGGCCGCTGATCTCGGTGCTGCTGTTCCTCGCGGCCATCATTTCGGCCTTCTGGTACCTGCGCAATGAAGAGATCGAGCGCGAGACCGAATCGGTCAAGCGCGACACCGAGATTGCGCAGCAGCAGATCCGCCTGCGCTTGATCGAGAACCAGGAACAGCTGGTGCGCATCGCGCGCGAGATCGTCACGCGCACCATCGACAGCGACGAGTTCCTCGGCCAGGCCACCAGCTTCACGCGGGAGCGGCCGGAGATCACGCATCTGACGTGGATCAACGCCC
>VBDL01000429.1 GCA_005884255.1 Betaproteobacteria bacterium
CGGCACCAACGGCGGCGAGTACGGCATCCGCGGCTTCCTGAAGGCCTATGACGCCAACGACGGCAAGCTGCTGTGGACCTTCAACACCATTCCGGAGAAGGGCCACGAGGGCGTGTGGGCGGTCAACGACGCGACGGGGCGCAACATGCACCGCGACATCGAGGCCGAGAAGAAGCAGCTGGCCACCGCGGGCGGCGATTTCTACAAGACGCTCGGCGGCGGCGTGTGGATGGCGCCGGCGATCGACAAGGAGACGAACACCGTGTTCTTCGTCGTCGGCAATCCGAGCCCCGACCTGTACGGTGCCGAGCGCCCGGGCGACAACCTCTACACCGACTCGATCGTCGCCATCGATCTCAACTCGGGTGCCTACAAATGGCACTTCCAGTACGTCGCGCACGATGTCTGGGATCTCGATGCCGTGTCCCCGGTGATCCTGACGGAGGCGGCGGGCAAGGACGGCAAGATGCGCAAGGTGGCCATCCATGGCGGCAAGACCGGCCATGTCTATGTGCACGACCGCGCCACCGGAGAGCTGATCCGCTTCAGCGAGCCCATGATCCCGCAGGAGAACATGTGGGTGCTGCCCACCAAGGAAGGCGCGCGCATGCTCCCCGGCGCCAACGGCGGCGTGGAGTGGAGCCCGCTGGCCATCAACCCGAAGCTGCGCCTGGCCTATGCGGCCAACCTGCACCAGCCGATGACCTATCACGTCGAGGAGGCGAAGTACCCCGGCGGCAGCAAGCTGTGGCTGGGCGGCGCCTTCAAGGTCATCCCGAGCGAGAAGCAGTCGGGACGGCTGGTGGCCGTGAACATCGACACCGGCAAGGTGGCGTGGAAGTTCGACACCGAGCAACCGCTGATCGGCGGCGTGCTGGCGACGGCCGGCAACCTCGTCTTCAACGGCGAAGGCAACGGGCTGTTCCGCGCCTTCGATGCGAAGACCGGCAAGATGCTGTGGGAGTACCAGTGCGGCGCAGGCGTCAATGCGCCGGCCGTGTCGTACATGGTGCGCGGCAAGCAGTATGTCGCGGTGGCGGCCGGCGGCAACACGCAGATCGACTTCAAGCGCGGCAACTCGGTGATCGTGTTCGCCCTGCCGTGAGGCATTCGATGGGGCTGCCGAAGGTCGCCTGCAGCGCGGTTTGGCTGGTCGCTCTGGCGAGCGCATCGCTCGCCCAGAAGGGCGACCCGCCGCCCAAGGCGCAGACGTGCTTCGCCTGCCATGGACCCAACGGCAATTCGACGCAGCCGCTGGTGCCGGTGCTCGCGGGGCAGACGTCGCGCTACCTTTACCTGCAGCTTCGCGACTACCAGGAAGGCCGGCGCAGCAACGAGCAGATGACGCCGATGGTCGCCGGACTCAGTCGCGACGACATGCGCGAGATGGCCGACTGGTTCTCGCAGCAGAAGCCCACGCCGCGACCATTCAAGGCCGATCCCGAGAAGGCGCGGCTGGGCAAACTCAAGGCGGACGAGACACTGTGCACGATGTGCCACCTGGGTGCCTTTGCCGGGCAGAACGAAATCCCGCGCGTGGCCGGCCAGTCCTACGAGTACATCGTCAAGCAACTGATCGACTTCAAGACGCGCAGTCGAATCAACGATGCCGGCAACATGACCAGCGTGTCCAGCACCTTGAGCGTGGCGGACATCGAGAACCTGGCTCACTATATTGCCGGGCTCTAGCAGGTCGGCTCACCGAGTGGCGTCCGAACGGACGAACACGGCTGCAACCAGCGAGCTGGCGAGCGCGAGTGCGGCGCTCACGCCCATGATCCAGCGAAACCCGGCGATGAACGCCTGCGCCACCGCGCCGTGAATCGCCGCTGCGCCGCCGGCATCGATGCCCGGCGGCAGCGCCACGGCGGCCAGCTTGCTGCGCTGGCTCTGCACCAGCGCGGCGAGATCGGGCGGCACGTCGGCAGCACGCAGCGCGTCGCCCAAGCGGCCGTCGAAGGCCCAGGCCATCAGGCTGCCGAACATGGCGATGGCCAACAGCGCGGCCATGCGCGACACCGCGTTGTTGATGCCCGATGCCGTGCCCGACGCGTCGCGTCCGACGGCATTCATCACGGTCGTCGTCAGCGGCGCCACGGTCACGCTCATGCCGAAGCCGAGCACGACGATGGCGGGGAAGTAGCTGATCCAGTAGCTGCCACCGGACCCTGGCAGCGCGAAGGCAGCGAAGCCCAGTGCGGCAATGAGCGGCCCGACCACCAGCGGCCATCGTGGCCCGAACTGGTCGACGAGCCGCCCCGCCCAGCGCGACAGCACGAACATGATGAGGATGAAGGGCAGCAGCGCCGCACCGGCGGCGGTGGCCGAGTAGCCCTGCACCTGGATCAGGTTGAGCGGCAGGAAGAACAGCCCTCCGCCCAGCGCGGCGTAGAGCAGCAGCGTGAGCAGGTTGGTGCCGGCGAAGTTGCGGTTGCGAAAGAAGCTCAGCGGCACCATCGGCGCGTCATCGCGCCACTCCGCGACGACGAAGCCGAGCAAGGCGGCGATGCCCACCAGCAGCGCCAGCAGCACCCGCGTCGAATGCCAGTGCTGCGTCGGCGCTTCGATGAAGGCGTACACCACACCGCCCAGGCCCAGCGTGGCCAGCAGCGCGCCGCGAAGGTCGAGGCGCGGCGAGGCCTTGGGATTGCGGCTTTCGGGCACGCGCGTCCAGGCGATGGCCAGCACGCCCAGCACCATCGGCACGTTGACGAGAAACGCCCAGGCCCACGAGAAGTGGTCCACCAGATAGCCGCCGAGCACCGGCCCGAGCGCCGCCGTGATGCCGCTGAAGCCCGACCAGGTGCCGATGGCCCGGCCCCGCTCGCGCTCGGGAAACGCCGCGCTGATCAAGGCCAGGCTGCCTGGCACCAGCAGCGCCGCGCCGATGCCTTGCACGGCGCGGGCAACGATCAATTGCTGCACGTCGCGCGATGCAGCGCAAGCGATGGAGGCTGCGCCGAAGAGGGCCACGCCGATGATGAACACGCGACGCCGACCGAACTGGTCTCCCAGCGAGCCGCCCACCAGCAACAGCGCAGCAAGCAGCAGCGCGTACGACTCGACCACCCATTGCGCTTCGAACACGGTGGCGCCCAGATCGCGCTGTATCGCCGGCAGCGCC
>VBDL01000430.1 GCA_005884255.1 Betaproteobacteria bacterium
GTGCACCAGCACCGGCACGCCTTCCTGGGCCAGCAGCAGCGCGAGCAGCGGCGTCAGGTTGGGCAGCTTGCGCGCGCCGTTGTACGAGGGCAGCACCACCACCGGTCGGCGCGGGCGCACGGGCATGCAGCGCTCGCGCACGGCTTCGAGAAAGCCGGTCAGCTCGTCGACCGATTCGCCCTTGATGCGCATGGCCAGCGCGAAGGCGCCGATCTCCAGATCGGTGACGCGGCCGTCGAGGACCTGGCTCATCAGGTCGTGCGCCTGCAGCGCGTTCAGCGAACGCGCGCCTTCCTTGCCTCTGCCGATTTCTCTGATGTATGCAGCGATGCTCATTCGTTCCCTCAGGCTGCCAGCATGCGCGCGCGCACGAGCTTGCGCAATTCGGGCACGCACGAGCCGCAGTTGGTGCCGCAGCGCAGCGTCTGCTGCAGTTGCGCCAAGCGCTGCTCTTCGCCGCCGCTGCATTGGCTCAGCGTCTGCTCGATCTGCGGCTCGGAGACGTCGAAGCAGGTGCAGACCTGGCGGCCGCGTGATGCGATGGCCACCGGCGCGCGCGCGCCGGGCGCGAGCAACAAGCGGCCGTAGTCCTGCGCGGGCAGGCCGTCCTGCAGCAAGGTCTTGATCCAGGCCTCCGCGCTGATGTCGCCGGCGAGCACGCACCCGGTGAGCCGCGTGTCCTTGCCTTCGCGCGCCAGCCGCATCACACGGCGCTGGCCGCGCTTGCGGTCGGCGTAGCGCAGGGTGTCGCGGCCGCTGAGGCCCAGTGCCGCCTCGATCTGCTCGATCACCGCGTCGGGTGCCGCCTCGTAGGCCGCGGCGCGGAACAGCAGGCCCACTTGCGATGACGGCTCGCGGCCGAAGGGCACGCAGGCGGCGTAGGCAAAGGCACCCATCAGCGGGCGCAGGGCCTCGCGCACGCGCAGCGCCTGGCCTTCAGGCAACCAGGCCAGCGCGAGCAGCCGCCACGGCAGCTCGGCCTTGAGGATCTTCACGGCCGCGTGCTTCAACTCGGGCTGCTTGGAACTCGGGCAGAAGGCCGGCACGGTCAGCGCGTTGACGCCGGTCGCCGCGGTGCCGGTGCCGGTGAGCCCGGACACGTATTCCTCGCCCCAGTGCATGGCGATGAAGGCCTGCGCCGGCGCGACCGATTCGCTGGCCTGCACCGGCAGCACGATGGAGCCGCGGCGCGAGGTCACGTGCACCAGGTCGCCGGCTTCGAGCCGCAGGCGCACGAGCTCCTGCGGATGCAGCTCGATCGCCGGTTCGGCGACATGGCCGAACAGCCGGCCCAGCGTGCCGGTGCGGCTCATGCCGTGCCAGTGGTCGCGCAGCCGGCCGGTGTTCAGCGAGAAGGGATAGCGCGCCTCGCGCGGCTCGGCCACGGGGCGGTAGCGCACGGCGGCGAAGCGCGCGCGCCCGTCGGCAGTGGGGAAGACGCCGTCTTCGTACAGCCGCGCCTTGCCGTGCGCCTCGCCTTCGCGGCAGGGCCATTGCTGCGGCGTTTCCAGCGTCTCGTAGCTCAACCCGGTGATGTCCAGGTCGCGGCCGCGCGTGCTCTCGCGGTGCTCGTTCCACACCGATTCCGGCGTGTCGTAGGGGAAGAACGTGAGGTGCCCGTTCATGCGTTCGGGCAGGCGCGCCTCCAGGCGCTGTGCGAACTCCACCGCGATGGTCCAGTCGTCGCGTGCCTCGCCGGGTGCGGCCACCGCCGGGCGCACGCGGCTGATGCGGCGCTCGCTGTTGGTGACCGTGCCATCCTTCTCGCCCCAGGTGGTGGCGGGCAGCAGCAGGTCGGCGTAAGCGCAGGTCGCGGTGGTGGCAAAGGCCTCCTGCACGACAACGAACTCGCAGGCCTGCAGCGCGCGGCGCACGGTGGCCTGGTCGGGCAGCGATTGCGCCGGGTTCGTGCAGGCAATCCACAGCGCCTTGATCTCACCGCGCGCGGCGGCTTCGAACATCTCGACCGCGGACTTGCCCGGCGCGGCCGGCACGTCGCGCACGCCCCACAGCGCGGCCACTTCGGCGCGGTGCTCGGGATTGGCGAGATCGCGGTGCGCGCTCAGCAGATGGGACAGGCCGCCCACCTCGCGCCCGCCCATCGCGTTGGGCTGGCCGGTCAGCGAGAACGGGCCGGCGCCGGGCTTGCCGATCTGCCCGGTGGCCAGGTGCAGGTTGATCAGCGCGGTGTTCTTGTCGGTGCCGCTGGTGCTCTGGTTCAGGCCCTGGCAATACAGCGACAAGGTGGCGTTCGACTGCGCGAACCAGCGCGCGGCCTGCACGATGTCGGCTTCGCTGAGGCCGGTGATGCGCGCAGTCTCCTTCGGCGCGCAGTCGCGTATCGCGTCGCGCAGCGCCTCGAAGCCGCTGGTGTGCGCGGCGATGTAGGCAGGGTCGATCCAGCCTTCCCACAGCATGATGTGCAGCAGGCCATTGAAGAGGGCCACATCTGTGCCCGGCAGCAGTTGCAGGTGCAGGTCAGCCATCTCGGCGGTTTCGGTGCGCCGCGGGTCGACGACGATCAGCTTCATCGCCGGGTTGGCGCGGCGTGCGTCCTCCAGCCGGCGGAACAGGATCGGATGCGCGTAGGCGGTGTTGCTGCCGGCGATGAACACCGTCTGCGCGTGGTTCAGGTCGTCGTAGCAGGCGGGTGGCGCGTCGGCGCCGAGCGTGGCCTTGTAGCCGGCCACCGCGCTGCTCATGCACAGGCGCGAGTTGGTGTCGAGGTTGTTGGTGCCGATCAGGCCCTTGCCCAGCTTGTTGAAGACATAGTAGTCCTCGGTGAGCAGCTGGCCGGAGATGTAGAAGCCGACCGCATCGGGGCCGTGCTGCCGCACGACGGCGGCAAAACGGTCAGCGGCGTCGTCGAGCGCGTGGTTCCAGTCGATGGCTTGCGGCGCATCGCCGCGG
>VBDL01000431.1:0-4913 GCA_005884255.1 Betaproteobacteria bacterium
CCGGGCATCGTCTGGAACCGGCTGCTGGTCGCGGCCTCGGCACTCATCGCGGTGAGCGCTTCGGCGGTCGCGTTGCTGATCTTCTTCTGGCTGCGCAAGGTCAGTGCCCTGCGCGGCCTGCTCTTCCAGGCCGTCGCCGCGCTGGTGATGGGCGTGGCGATCTGCGGCATGCACTACACCGGCATGGCCGCGGCGAGCTTTCCCGAGGGCGCGGTGTGCCTGAGCGCCAACGCGCTGGCAGGCGGCGGCCTGGGCGCGCTGGTGGCGCTGTCGTCGGTGGCGCTGTTGACGATGACCTTGTTCACGTCGACTCTGGACGCGCGCATGCAGAGCAAGACCGTGCGGCTCGCCGGCTCGCTCAAGGTCGCGAACGCTGAGCTCGAGCAGGCGAAGAACGCCGCCGAGGCAGCGAACCAGGCAAAGAGCGAGTTCCTCGCCAACGTGAGCCACGAGTTGCGCACGCCCCTCACGCTGATCCTCGGGCCGCTGGAGCAGCTGCTGCGCGCGGAGCAGCCCGCGCGGAGCCAGCGGGCACAGCTCGAGCGCGCCCAGCGCAATGCGCTGCTGCTGCTCAACCGCGTCAACGACATCCTCGATTTCTCCAAGTCCGAAGCGGGCAAGTTCCAGGTGCGCTGGGAGGCCGTCGACGTGGTCGCACTGGTGTCCGGCCTGGCCGGGGACGCGGCCGTGGTCGCCGAAGACAAGCCCTGCTCGCTGACCTGGCACGTCGATCCCGCGCTCGACAAGGTGTGTCTGGACCGAGGCCATTTCGAGAAGATCGTCCTCAACTACGTGAGCAACGCGCTGAAGTTCACGCCCGCGGGCGGCTGGATCCGTGTCGAGGCGACGCTCATCGGCGACGACGGGTTCGAATTCGCGGTGGCGGACTCGGGCATCGGCATCCCGGCCGACAAGCTGCCGCTGCTGTTCGAGCGCTTCCAGCAAATCGACAACTCTGCCACGCGGCAGTACGGCGGCACCGGCATCGGCCTGGCCCTGGTGAAGGGGCTGGTGGAGTTGATGGGGGGCAGCGTCGGCGTGAGCAGCGAACCCGGGCGCGGCTCGCGCTTCTGGGCCCGCCTGCCCTGTGGCACCGACCGGCTCGCGAGCCTCGGCGCCGACGCGAGTGCCGAGTCTGCGCGCACGGCCACCGAGGCGATGCTGCTGCGTATTCGCTGCCGCGGCGATAGCCCGGAAGCCACGCCCGCCAGCGCCGGCACGGGCGCACCTGCCGCGGAACGCGCCCTGCTGCCCAAAGTGCTGGTCGCCGACGACAACCCGGACATGCGCAGCTATCTGGTCGAGCTGCTCGAGGCCGAGTGCGAGGTGCTGACCGCTGCCGATGGCGAGCAGGCCTGGGCGCTGCTGCAGCAGTACTCGGTGGATGTCGTCGTCTCCGACGTGATGATGCCGGCACTGGATGGCCTGGGCCTCACGGCCCGCATCAAGGCGAGCGCCGGCCTCAGCCATGTGCCGGTGATCCTGGCGACCGCGCGCGGCGGCGACCAGGCGAGCGTCGCCGGGCTGGAGACGGGTGCCGACGACTACATCGCCAAGCCCTTCTCGCCCGCCGAGCTGCGGGCGCGCGTGCATGCCGCGTTGCGCATGGGTCGCACGCAGGTTCAGTTGCGGGAGAAGTCCCACGAATCGGGCATGGCCATGATCGCGACGGGCGTGCTGCACAACGTCGGCAACATTCTCTCGGGCATCACCGTTTCGTCGACCGTCATCCACGACAAGCTGCGCCAGTTCCCGCTGGGCAAGCTGCGCCAGGTCGCCACCTTCTTGCATGAGCACTCGCAGGAGCCGTCCACCGCCGCTGCGAGCGAGGATCGCATGCGCGCGCTCCCCGCATTCGTGGCCCGCCTGAGTGAACACCTGGACGCCGGGCAAGAGGCCCTGCTGAAGGAAGCCGAAACGCTCAGGGCCTACGTGCAGCACGCGAGCGCGGTGATCGCCACCCAGCAGGGACTGGCCGGCACCGGCGCGCAGTTGCGCGAGCTGGTGTCTGCCAGCGGGCTGATGGAAACGGCGCTGCAGCTCAGCCGGCCCGGCTTCGCGATGCGCGGCATCGAGATGCATCAGTCCTACGCCTTCATGGGCTCCGTGAGCGTGGAGCGGCACAAGGCGCTGCAGATCCTGTCGAACCTGCTGAGCAACGCCGAACACGCGCTGTGCGCTTCGCCCCGCCCGGACAAGCAGCTCTGGCTGAGCACGGCCCGCGTCGAGCGGGGCATCCGCCTGACGGTCAGGGACAACGGCGAGGGCATCGATCCCCAACACCTGCCGCTCGTGTTCAGCCACGGCTTCACGACCAAGCGCGACGGGCACGGATTCGGCCTGCACCTCAGCGCCAACTGGGCCCGCGAGCTGGGCGGCACGTTGACCTGTTCGAGCGACGGCCTGGGCCACGGCGCGAGCTTCACGCTGGAGCTGCCCGCGCCAGCGGACGAGGTGCGTGACGCAACCGTACCCGCTGCGGCGATGGCATCGGTGAACCCATGAAGGAGCTCGCCTTGGCAGTGCGCATCCTGGTCATCGACGACGACGCGATCGTCCTCGAGGGCTTTCGCAAGACCCTGGACAACGACGCCGAAGCGTCGGCGCGAGCGCTCGATGCCCTCGGAGCCTCGCTGTTCGGAACCGAGGCGCCTGCGCGCGCCGAACGGCCCAGCTTCGAAGTCGATCTGGTGCGGGACGGTGCGCAAGGCTGCCAACGCGCTGCCGAGGCGGCGAACGCCGGGCGCCCCTACGCGGTGGCCTTCGTCGACATGCGCATGCCCGGCGGCTGGGACGGGCTGCAGACGATCGAGGCCCTGTGGCGCACCGACCCTCACATCCAGGTGGTGATCTGCACCGCCTGCAGCGACTACTCCTGGGACGACATGATCGCCCGGCTGGGCCGCTCCGATCGCCTGCTCATTCTTCGCAAGCCGTTCGAGACGATCGAGGTCTTCCAGCTACCGCGAGCGGCAGGCGCAACTCGATGAGCTGGAGCGGCGCGTCGATGAGCGCACGCAGCGGCTGCGGCAGGCGCTGGATGAACGCAAGGCCTACGAGGTGGAATTGCACCACCAGGCCACCCACGACGCCTTGACCGGATTGCCCAATCGCCACCTGTTGGGCGACCGCACCGCGCAGTGCCTCGCGCAGGCGAAACGAGCCGATCAGCGGCTCGCCATGCTGTTCCTCGACCTGGACAGGTTCAAGCTCATCAACGACAGCTGCGGCCACGGCGTGGGTGACGCCTTGCTCGAGGCGGTGGCGCTCAGGCTGCAGGCGACCACCCGCGACAGCGACACGGTGGCTCGATTCGGCGGCGATGAATTCGTGATCATGCTGCCGGCGCTCGCGCAATTGGAGGATGCGGGCAACGTGGCGCAAAAGGTGATCGCCGCATTCGCCAAGCCCTTCGCGGTGGGAGGCCAGGAACTGCACGTCACGGCCAGCATCGGCCTGAGCATCTACCCCGAGGACGGCGACAACAGCGAAACGCTGTTGAAGCACGCCGACGCGGCCATGTACCGCGCGAAGGAACAGGGCGGCAACGGCTTGCAGTTCTATGCGCGGGAAATGGGCGCCCTGGCCGAGGAGCGCGTCACGCTGCAGAACGCGCTGTGTCGCGCGCTGGAGCGGCAGGAGTTCGAGCTGCACTACCAACCGCAGGTCGACCTGATGAGTGGGCGGATTCGCGGCGTGGAGGCCCTGATCCGCTGGCGCCGCCCGGGTGTCGGGCTGGTCGCCCCGGACCGCTTCATCTCGCTGGCCGAGGAAACGGGGCTGATCGTTCCCATCGGGGAATGGGTGCTGAGAACCGCCTGTGCGCAGGCCGTGGTCTGGCAGGCGGCGGGGTATCGCGATCTGCCCATGGCGGTGAATCTGTCGGCGCGGCAGTTCAGGCAGCAGGCACCTCGAGCTGGAGTTGACCGAGAGCGTGCTGATGAAAGACCCCGACCTCGTGGCCCAGACGCTGCGCCAGCTCAAGGAGATCGGCGTGCGCCTGTCGCTCGACGACTTCGGGACGGGGTATTCGAGCCTGAGCTACTTGAAGCGCTTCCCGATCGACGTCGTGAAGATCGACCGAGCCTTCGTGCGCGACGTCACGGTGAGTGCCGACGACGCCGCGCTGGCGCGGGCGATCATCGCGATGGCACGCTCGCTGAACATGAGCACGGTGGCCGAGGGTGTCGAAACGCTGGGCCAGCTCAGCTTCCTGATCCGCAACCATTGCGACGCCATGCAGGGCTACCACTTCAGCCGCGCGCTACCCGCAGACGAAATGAGCGCGCTGCTGCTCGAGGGCAAGCGCCTGACGATCGAGAGTTTTGCCGAAACGCCCTAGCCCGACGTGGGGCGGTGGCGCCCGGGCATGGGGAACGCAGAGCGGATGGCATCAGCCGTCTCGGCACCCATCTTCTGTGGCGTGTCCCTGTACCGATCGGCCGCGCGCTCGAGCGGCACGCAGGCGGCGATCGCTGCGCATCGCTCCGCGACAAGGGCTGCGAACAGCTCCAGCGCCGGCCCCACGTCATGCCGGCGCAGGTCCGCGACATCGCTCATGCCGGCCTCGCGAGCCAGGCGCTCCAGCGTCGCATCCATGTGACCAGCGTACACCCGCTGGCGCGCGCGAGATCGACGCTTAGCAGTGCAATGCCGCAGGTAGGGGGGTCAGCGCAGGATGGCTGTCGAGCAGGCGTCGCTCGAACCGATTCGATCGTCGCCGAGCTCCTGGCTCAGCTGCACATCCTGCCTGAGCAGGCGAGCACCGTGGACCCAGTATTGCTCCACGACCGTTCCGTCGTGGAACCGCGCCATCTGCGCCGGGCCGTTCTCGACGGGGCGGTGGCACTCGTAGCCGGGGCCCGCGGCGCACATGCTGTCGGCACTTCCCTCGGCCTTCCTCACGTAGGCGA
>VBDL01000431.1:4930-8352 GCA_005884255.1 Betaproteobacteria bacterium
GTTCGGCTTGTCGTCGAAGACCGCGAGTTCACCGTCGTCATCGAAGACTCTTACCTCGTCGCAGCGCTCAGAGCCAGCCGCTGCGGTGAGCGCGAGCTTTTCGATCTGGACCCTGTGCGCCAGGTAGAACAGAACGTACTCGGCATCGTCTTCAAAGAAGGCGCGAAACATCGCTTCTGCCTTGTTCATGAGGCCCTCCTCTCGCTGCGCGAACACATCAGACCAAGGAGCCACGATGGTCCCACCGCCGCGGCGATTTCGCGCGTGAAATTTCCCGCGTGTCCGCCGGTTTTAGCTCTTGAACTCGATCCGTGACGCGAGCACCTGCGTGCCGTTGGCCGACAACTTGCCGCTCACCTCGACACGCGCGCCGACGGCGAGCATGGCGACGGTGCCGCCGTCGAAGCGCGTGCTGTCGTCGTAGCTGACGGTCACGCCTCGCAGCACGAAGGTGTGCGTGCCAGCGTCGATGGACTCGATCGCGCCGCTGAGCTCGAACTTGTCTGCCTCGTCGTCGCGCTCGAACTCGACCTTGCGCGCAACCACCACGCCGCCACGCGCTTCTCCCGCCACTTCCAGGTGCACGCCGTTGGCGATCTGCGCGGCCGTGCCGTTCTCGAACGTGACCCTGCTGCCGCTGGCGTCGACGGCGATGCCGTTGATCTTGAAGCTGGCCAGGCTGATGAAGTCGGTCACGAAGCCTTCTATCTCGGCCTCGGTGCCGTCCGCGATGTTGCGCACGTCTGCGCGCAGCTTCGTCGCCACCCAAATGCCGCCTTGCTGCGCTGCCAGCAGCGTGGCGCGCACCAGCAGCCCGTTGCTCAGGGCGGGGAGCTGGGCGGCGGGCACGGTGGCAAAGCTGACGGTCGCGGCGCCGATGGTGAAGGTCTTCGCGATGAGGTTCAGGTTGGCGATGCGGCCGCGCAGCTTGAACGCGGCAAGGTTGCCCTTGCGCTCGACGCGCGTCGCCGCGTCGCGGTTGAGCGTCGCGTCGACGAAGGCATGGATCTCGACCAGTTGGCCGGCCTGCACGCCGGCGAGGCCGTTCGGCAGGCCATCGAACACGGTCTGCGCGTCGACGCTCACGGTCTGGCCGATGACGGTGAGCGTGCCGGCCGCCACATCGACCGCCTGCACCGGGCCCGTGATCCCGGTGCCGATTTGAACCTTGGTCGCGGTGCTGGTCCTCACGCCGGAGGCGTCGGTGCGGATGGGCCCGGCGTCGACCGCGACCACCATGCCGAGCTTCAGCTCGCTGCGGCTGTGCGTCGCGCCATCGTCGTCCAGCACGGTGGCGAGCGTGTCGTCAAAGCGCACGCCGTTGACGATGATGGAGCCGAAGCCATCGATGGGGCCGTACGAATAGGTCGGCATCTCGCCGCCCGTGCCGCCGGTGTCGACGCCGGCACTGATGCCGCCGCCGCCACAACCGCCAATGGCCGCGGCGGCCATCAGCGCGCAGATCGGTGCGCGCCAGGCAAGCCACAGTTTGCGCACGTCAAGTTCGAACATCTGCGTCTCCTGGTGAGCCGCCTTCGGGGGGGGCATCGGCACGGAGGGCGTAGGCGTAGATGCCCACGCGCAGCCGCTGGCCCTGTGCGCGGCCGGCCGCGCGGTCTTCATCGATCATCTGCCGCAACGCAGGCGCCAGGCGCTGCACCAGGGCCTGCCACTGCGCCGCAATGAGCGGCCGCGCCTGTTCGATCGACTGCGTGGACAGCTCGTCGGCGAACAGCGCCTGCTCGAGATGACGCGGGCCGCTGGACAACACGTTGGACACGGCCGCGGCCAGATGGTCACCGACGTTCGCCGCCAGAAAGCCGAGCATGCGCCGCTGGTCGCCATGCGGAACGAAGGTCTCGCGCACGAGTTCCACCGTGTCGGTGGCCTCGTTGAAGCGAGCCAGGCCGAGCCGGCAGATCTCGTCGAGCAGCGTGCGCGGATGCACGTCGCGCGTCACCGACTGGGCCAGGCTCTCGAAGCTCGGCCAGGCGCCCTGGCGCGGCAGCTTGCTCGCGAAGCGCTTGCGGCCTCGCAGCTGCGGATCGCTCAGCCAGCGCGTGAAGACCTCCGTGGCCGGCGAGCGCCGCGGGGGCGGCATGGCCTCGTCGGCAGAGGCGACGCGCCGGGTAACCTCGCGGCGCGTCAAGCCCGTGGCCGCACTGATGCGGCTGACCGCGCGATGCTCCCCCGCATCGCCATGAGCAGCGCGCGCGGCCTGGACCAGCGCTGTCTTCAGCAGGTCGGCGATCTGAGCGTAGGGAAGGCCGCGTGCGACGGCCAGCCTGGCCAACGGCGTGAGCACGGCGCGGCAGGCAGCGATGATTTCCTGTTCGGCGGCCTCGTTCGGGGCTGCGTCGGCGGGAGCAGAGCCGGGCGCGTCCATGGCCGAGTGTGCGCCATCGTCAAATGTGTAATCGGCACATTTTGCGGTAAGCCGGACAAAGGCTGGTCCGCAAGCTACGCGGTGCTCCCATTCACCGCGGGGCCGTCGTCCATGCCGCTCACGAACACGATCGGGCGTGTGTCCTCGAAATCGTCGTGTGCCAGCTCGGGTTCGGCGGGGGGTTGCGTCTCGGCAGGAACGCTGTCGCTGGAGCGGGCCTGCTCCAGTACAGCAAGCAGCGGCGCGTACAAGCGCGAACGGGCTCGCTCAGACAGGTTCATGGGTCCTCCGGAGGTGGTGGGAATACGGACCGAATCTCGACCGCGATCTCGCTCGACAACGCCGGCGGCCGCCCCTTGATCGCGCGCTCTGCCACCAGCCGACACGCCGCCGACGCGCATTGCTCGGCGATGAGCGCCGCCAAGCGCGGGAGTGCCTGCTGGACGTCGTGCCTTCGCAGGTCGGCCGCGCGGTCTATGCCAGCCTCACGGGCCAGCTGCTTGAGCAGCTCGTTCATGGGAGTCATCGGTTCCGAAAACCGATTGGCAAGTGACGCGCCCAAGCACCTGCAGCACCGAAAGCGCCGGGGCTACCACGACGCGGCGAGCTCTACCCCGACGTAGTGCGGGCCGATCTCGGGAAGGACGACCAGGCGCTGGTCGCTGCGCGGTTGCACCAGCCACCAGCTGGCTGCGGCCGAGAGTGCGGCCGAACCAGCCACATCTGCCCAGCGATGCCGGTGCGTCTGCACACGGGTGTAGCCCACATAGGTGCCGAGAACGTACAGCGGCAGGGCAGACTCGAGGCCGTAACGGCGGTGAACATAGGTCGCGCCGGAAAATGCACGCGATGCGTGCCCCGAGGGAAAGGATCTGTTGTTCGAGTGATCGGGCCGCTCGGCGTGAACCGTGCTCTTCAGCACCTCCGTCCCCAGCAGGGTGACGGCGAGCGCTGCCGTGTATTGCAAGGCACCGTCACGCTCTCCGCGCAGCAATTCGGCTCCCAGCGTCACGACGGGAATGGCGTACGACAGCAC
>VBDL01000432.1 GCA_005884255.1 Betaproteobacteria bacterium
GAGTTCGGGCGCCAGGTCGAAACGGGCGATGCGCTGCGCCGAACGGCCCTGCTCGACTTCATCGCGCACTGCCGCGATGCCGCCGCGCTGGTGGAGAAGAACTCGCACCGCGCGGCTGATTTGATCGGCAACTTCAAGCAGGTCGCGGTCGACCAGACCAGCATGCGGCGAAGGAGCTTCGATCTGCGCCAGGCGCTCGACGAAGTGTTGTCGACGCTCCAGCCCAAGCTCAAGCATACGCAGCATCGTCTGGAGGTCGCGGTCGAGCGCGGGATCGTGCTCGACAGCTTTCCGGGGCCTCTCGAGCAGATCGTGACGAACCTCGTGACCAACTCTCTGCTGCACGGCTTCGAAGGGATCGAGGCGGGCCTCATCCGCATCGAAGGCGCGCCCACCGGCGACGAGCGGGTCGCGCTCTCCTACGCCGATGACGGCGTGGGCATTCCCGAGACCCTCGGCAAGCGCGTGTTCGACCCGTACTTCACGACCAAGCTAGGCGGGGGCGGCAGCGGGTTGGGCCTTTGCATCGTGTTCAATCTCGTCACTGCCGTGCTCGGCGGCACGATCACCTTGTCGAGCAGCCCCGGCCAGGGCGCACGCTTCGACATGCTGCTGCCGCGCGTGGCCCCGCAGACGGCGACCACGGGAGAGGAAAGCTGTGCCACATGAAGAAGACCTGGTGAGCTTCGCAGCCGAGGAGCCCGCGCCCCAGGCAAGGCAGACGTCGCCCAGCTGGAAACTGTTGATCGTCGATGACGACGAGGAGGTGCACGAAGCCACGCGTTTTGCGCTTCACGACGCGCTCATCGCCGACCGGCCGCTTCGGCTCCTTCATGCCTACAGCGCGCAGCAGGCGGCCGCGCTCATCGCCGCCGACCCGGACATTGCCGTGATCCTGCTGGACGTCGTCATGGAAAGCCACGACGCCGGGCTCAAGCTGGTCCGGCATATCCGCGAGGACCTGCGGCTTGCCGACGTCCGGATCATCCTGCGCACCGGGCAACCGGGCTACGCGCCCGAGCTCAAGGTCATTCGCGACTACGACATCAACGACTACAAGACCAAGGCCGAGCTCACGCATACGCGGCTGATGACGACGCTCATCTCGGCGATCCGCTCCTATGAACAGCTCCACGCGATCAGCGAGAGCCGGCGCGGACTCGAGCTGATCGTGACCGCCGCCGCCGGTCTCATGGAGCTGCCCGCGATGAGCGCCTTCGCCGAGGGCGTGCTGCTGCAGATCGCCTCGCTGCTGAAGCTGCCCGCCGAAGGCATCGTGTGTGCGCAGAAGGGCTCGCCCATCGACGATGCCGCAAGTCCCGAGGCGCTGCATGTCGTCGCCGCGGCGGGCCAGCTCGCCACGTACATCGGACAGCCGCTGGACCAGCTCGCAGAGCCGGAGATCGTCAGCGCGATCCATGACTGCATGGTGCGAAAGACGCATGCCTTCGATCCGCGGTACACCGTCCTCTACCTGCACGACCGCAAGCACGAAGCGGCAGTCTTCGTCCGCAGCGACAAGACGCTGGCGCCCACCGACCGCCAGTTGGTCGAGGTCTTCGCCGCGAATGTCTCGTCCTGCTTCGGCAACGTGAAGCTGGTCGAACGCCTGAATTTCATCGCCTACCACGATCCGCTGACCCGCCTGAGCAACCGCGCCGGCTTCCTGGCGGAGCTGCAGGCGGCCGGGACTTCGGGGGCGACCGATCAGATCGTTTGCCTGCTCGACATCGAGCGCTTCACCGACATCAACAACAGCCTCGGCCACGAAGTGGGCGATCAGTTGCTGCTCGCGATCTCCCGCCGTCTGGCCGAGGCCTGCAAGGGCTGCCGCCTGGCCCACGTCGATGCGGATACCTTCGGTCTCGTCGGCCCGAGATCGCAACTAGCGCCCGAGCGCTTGCTGGAGCTGCTCAGTGTGCCGTTCGCCGCGGGCGAGCAGCAGCTTCAGATCGACGCCCAATTCGGCTTTTGCCGCATCCTCGGCAGCGAACCCGGCGAGACCTTGTACAAGCGCGCCGATATGGCGCTCACCCACGCTCGGCTCAGCCCGCAGACCCGGTACATGCACTTCACGCCGAAAATCGAGAAGCGCACGCACTGGCGCCTCGATGTCATACGCAATTTGCGGCGGGATTTTCTCGCTGGACGCTTGGCCGTCTGGTATCAGCCGCAAATCTCGCTTCAAGACGATCAAGTGGTCGGGCTCGAGTCCTTGCTGCGCTGGCCCGACACCTCGGGTTTCGTCCATCCGCCGGCGGTATTCATTCCGCTGGCCGAGGACTCGGGATTGATCGCCGATTTGGGGGCGTGGGTGCTCGATCAGGCCTGCGCGACATTTCAGTGGCTGCAGCAGGCAGGACGCAGCCCGCGTCGCCTCGCGGTGAATGTCAGCATGCCGCAGCTGCGCGCGCCCGACTTTCCGCAAAGCGTGAAACGGACCCTGGCCAAGCAAGCGATGCCGGCGTCTGCGTTGGAGCTCGAAGTCACCGAAAGCATTCTGGTCGGCGAACCAGTGGTGGTATTGCGCAATCTCCACGCGCTGCGGTCGCATGGCGTACTGATCGCAAT
>VBDL01000435.1 GCA_005884255.1 Betaproteobacteria bacterium
CGAAGCTCGGCACCGTCATCGAGGCCGACCTCTGGCGATTGGGCCAGGCGCCGATCGGCAGCCGCGTGCGCTTCATCCAGACCACCTGGGACGAAGCCGTGGCGGCGCAGGGCGAGATCCGCGCCTGGCTCGACGAAAGCCGCCGGCTGCTCGAGCTGCGTCAGGGCCTGCGATACGCGGCGTGACGATGGATGCGCTCGAACGATTCCGACAACTCGCAGCGTGGCTGGCCGACACGGATGTCGCCCTGCTAGAGCTGCGCGGACCGCAGACGCTCTTGCGCCTGGTTCGCGACGGCGCGACGGGCGACGTCGTGCAGGAAGACGCTCCGGACGAGGCGCGTCCCGGCACGACGATCGTGCCCGCGCCGACCGTCGGCATCGTGCGGCATCGCCATCCGCTGCGCGATGGCCCCTTGGCGTCAGTCGGTGCCCGTGTCGAAAGCGGGGAGCCACTGGCGCTGCTGCAGATCGGGCAGATGCTGCTCGCGGTGCCCGCGCCCCGCGACGGCGTCGTGGCCCGGCTGCTCGCGAATGACGGCGATGCCGTCGGCTACGGCGATCCATTGATCGAACTACAGGATTGAAGCGATGGACATCGACCTCAACGCAGACCTCGGAGAAGGCTACGGCCCGTGGCGCATGGGCGAAGACGAGGCGCTGCTGGAGCTGGTGTCGTCGGCCAACGTAGCGTGCGGCTTCCATGCCGGCGATCCGGTGATCATGGAGCGCACCGTGCGCATGGCGAAGGCGCGCGGCATCGATGTCGGCGCGCACGTGGGCTTTCCCGACCGCCAGGGCTTCGGTCGCCGGCCGATGCAGATGGACGTGGCCGAGCTCGCCAGCTTCGTGGTCTACCAGCTCGGCGCGCTCGCCGGCATCGCCCGCGCGGCAGGCCATCGCATGACGCACATGAGCTTCCACGGCGCGCTGGGCAACATGGCGGCCGCCGATGCCGCGCTGGCCGAGCCGCTGGTGCGCGCGGTGGCCGATTTCGATGCCGCGCTCATCATCAGCTCGTCGACCAGCCGGGCCATCGAGGCCGCAGCCGCACGCTGCGGGCTGCGGGTGGCCACCACCTTTCTCGCCGATCGCGCCTACGACGACGAAGGCCTGCTCGTGCCGCGCAAGCTGCCCGACTCGGTGATCAAAGACGAGACCGCCGTGCTGCAGCGCGTGCGCCGCCTGCTGGCCGACGGCACGGTGATCTCCTACAGCGGCAAGCCGCTGGCGATGAACGTGCGCTCGATCCTGCTGCACGGCGATACGCCGGGCGCCGTGGCGCTGGCCCGCACGATTCGCGGCGAGATCGAGTCCACCGGTGGGCGCATCGTGCCCATCTCGCGCCAGACATAAGGCCGACTTATCGCACCACAGTCATTCCGTCTTGGCCTATTCGCCGCGCAATCGATAGATTTGATTTCACGTCACGAGGAATTCACGACATGCCGTTCTCCGACTACAAGACCGCCCTCGTCACCGGTGCCTCATCCGGCATCGGCGCTGCCGTCGTCGAGCGGCTGCGCAAGGAGGGCCTCGAGGTGCATGCGATCGCGCGCAGCGCGAAGAACCTCGACGAGCTCGCCGCGCGCACCGGCTGCATCCCGCACGTGCTCGACGTGACCGACCTCGCCGGCCTGACGCGGTTGACGAAGGAAGTGCCGTTCGACGTGCTCGTCAACAACGCGGGTGTCGACCGGCCGAACTCGATCCTCAAGGCCACGGCGGAAGACATCGACCTGCTGGTCGACGTAAACCTGCGCGCCGTGCTGCACCTGTGCAACCTCGTCGTGCCCGGCATGGTGGCGCGCGACCGCGGGCACGTGGTCAACATCAGCTCGATCGCCGGCGCCTACAACTTCGGCGGCAACTCGACCTATCACGCGACGAAGGCTGCGGTCAGCATGCTCTCGCGCCAGCTGCGCATCGACGCCTTCGGCAAGCGCGTGCGCGTGACCGAGATCTGCCCGGGCCGCGTGGCCACCGAGATCTTCGCCCACGTGCATGGCGACTCGCCCGACACCTACGAGCGCTTCGTCAAGGGCTTCGAGCTGCCCGAGGCCACCGACATCGCCGATGCGATCGCCTTCGCGATCGCGGCGCCGGTGGCCGTGAACATCGGCCACAT
>VBDL01000436.1 GCA_005884255.1 Betaproteobacteria bacterium
AGTTCTGGGCGATCACGCCCGAGGAACTCGAAGGCGACGGCCCACCTATCCCGGTGCCCGCAGCGGCCGCGCCAGCGGGCGTCAAGTACCGCCATCCGCAGTCCGGCGAAACCTGGGATGGCTGTGGAGCGCATCCCCAATGGCTGCGCGATGCGCTGCTGAAGGAAGGCTTCACCGTGGAGCAACTACGCGTCGCAGCACAGGGCGCCGGCTGACTGCGCCTCCCCGCATGGCCTCGCGCGCGTCGTTTCCGGTGGTCGCCATCGCCGTCCTGGCGCTGTTGCATCTGTACATCGGCGCGCGCCTGCTGACGGCCTTGCCCGCTCCGGCGGCCTGGGGCGGCGC
>VBDL01000437.1 GCA_005884255.1 Betaproteobacteria bacterium
TGGCGACGCTGCTCGGCTTCGTCAATGCACGCCGCCGCCCTGCCGTGCGCGAGGTCGACGTGCCCATTGCGGGCCTGTCGCCAGCCTGGCACGGCTTCGCGATCGTGCAAATCAGCGACCTGCATGTGGGCCCGACCATCAAGCGCGGCTTCGTTCAGCGGGTGGTCGACACCGCCAATCGCCTGAAGCCTGACCTGACCGTGATCACCGGCGACGTGGTCGATGGCTCGGTTGCCGAACTGCGCGAGCACACGGCGCCGCTATCGCGCCTGAGCGCGCGCCATGGTGTTTATGCGGTCACCGGCAACCACGAGTACTACTCC
>VBDL01000438.1 GCA_005884255.1 Betaproteobacteria bacterium
GCCGGCGTCACCGACTACACGGCCCACCACTTCGACGCGAGCCATCGCAGCGACCCACAGCAGGCCCTGCGCGGCGCGCCGGCCCAGGCCGCGCCGAAGCTCCTGCTCGCCCATCAGCCGCGCTCGGCGCCAGCCGCCGCGGCAGCCGGCTTCGACTTGCAGCTCTCGGGCCACACGCACGGCGGGCAATTCCTGCCTTGGAACTGGCTGGTGCCGCTGCAGCAGCCCTACACGGCCGGCTTGCATCGGCACGGCGAGCTGTGGGTGTACATCAGCCGCGGCACAGGCTACTGGGGCCCGCCGAAGCGGCTCGGCGCTCCATCGGAGATCACGCGACTCAGGCTGGTGGCCGCAACGAGCGGTCCGTAATTCGCCCGGGTGTGGATGGCGCGCTACGCGCCGGGCAATTGCTATTGCCGATCCCCTGGCAAATCGCGTTAACTTGTAACGCTTTTGGGGCGCGGCAAGAGCGATGCGTGCGATTTTCGAATCGCTGTCCGCGCACAGTCGTAGTTCGCCATGCCGATGTCCTCCCAGACCCTGAGCTTCCGGCTGCGCATCGCGCGCAACCGCAGCGACCTGCTCGCCGCCTGCGCAGTGCGCGCGGAGTCTTACGGCCATCACCTGCCGCATCTGCGGGCCGCTTTCGAGCTGCCCGACTCGCTGGACCTGGAACCGGACACGGCCGTCTTCGTCTGCGTCGACAAGGCCACCGGGCAGCCGGTCGGCACGGCGCGGGTGCAGACCAATGCGCGCGGCCCGCTGTTGATCGAGACCAGCATCGCCCTGCCCGAAGCTATGCACAGCGACACGCGCGCCGAGATCACGCGCCTCGCGGTCGCACCGGGCGCCGATCCCTTGATCAAGCTGGCGCTGGTGAAGGCCAGTTATCTCTTCTGCGTGGCCAACCAGGTGCGCTGGACGATCATCGGCGCGCGCAGCGAAGCGCTGTGCCGCCAGTACCGGCGCCTGGGCTTCCGCGAGCTCTTCGAAGACGGCCAGCCCGTGCCGCTGAAGCACGCCGGCCAGTTGCTGCACCACGTGCTCGCCTTCAATGTGACCACCGCGGAGCGGCACTGGCACAGCGGGCAGCACCCGCTGTATCAGTTCATGGCCGACACCATGCACCGCGACATCGACCTCTTCACCAGCGAGCCCGCGCTGCAGGCACCGGCCGTCGAGCTTGCGTCAGGCCGGGCTGAGACCGCTGCCGTGTAGCGGCAGGCGCAGGTCCAGCGCGGCCGTGTCCCGCGCCGGTTCGCGAACCGGCCTCACCGCCTGCACCACCGCCAGCAGCAGCTGATCGGCCGTGAAAGGCTTGGACAGCACGTCGTCCATGCCAGCCGACAGGCACTGCTGGCGCTCGTCGTCGGCGGCCACCGCGGTAAGCGCGATGATGGGCAGGCGCTCAAGGCTCATCACGCTTTCCTGCACGCGGATCTCGCGCGTGGCGTCGAAGCCGTCCATCACCGGCATGTGGCAGTCCATCAGCACCAGTCCCGGGCGATCGACTTCGCGCAGCGCGCGGCGGACGGCCTCGCGGCCATCGTGCACATGCTCAACCTCGTAGCCATGGTGGGTGAGCACCGAGGTGGCGATCAGCGCGTTGACGTCGTTGTCCTCGGCCAAGAGGATGTGCGGCCGGCGGCCCGGCAAGGGTGCGGCGACCGGCGCCGCCTCTTCGCGCGGCAACGCCGGACGCAAACGCGCACTGAAGCGGAATACCGAGCCGACGCCCGATGTGCTCTGCACGACGATGTCGCCACCGAGCACACGCGCGATCTCGCGCGCAATGGTCAGGCCCAGCCCCGTGCCCTGCACCGAACCCGCGGCACGCCCCACTTGGTGGAAGGCCTCGAAGATCGCCTTCTGCTCGGCCATATCGATGCCCACGCCGGTATCTCGCACCTCGAACTCGAACAGGTCGTCGCCAACACGCTTCACGCGCAAGCCGATCCAGCCGCGCTGCGTGAACTTCACGGCATTGCCCAGCAGGTTGTGCAGCACCTGGCGCGTGCGCGACGAGTCGCCTTCCACCCAGCACGGCCGCGGCAGCTCGAGCTCGGCGCTGAAGCTTAAGCCCTTGTCATCGGCGCGCACGGTGTAGATGTCGGTAACCCGGTCCGCCTCGGCGGCCAGGTCGAACACCGCGCTGCGCAGGGTGATCTGGCGCGCCTCGATGCGCGAGATGTCGAGCAGGTCGTTGATCAGCGTCAGCAGATGCGTGCCCGACGATTCGATCAGCTCCATGCGCCGGCGGATCAGCGGGTCGGCGCCCGACTCCATGTGCACCAGGCGCGCCAGCCCGAGAATGCCGTGCAGCGGCGTGCGCAACTCATGGCTCACCGTGCCGAGGAATTG
>VBDL01000439.1 GCA_005884255.1 Betaproteobacteria bacterium
TCGGTCGACTTGGCTTTCAGGATCGCCTGGTGCACGAGCTCGAAGGACATGTAGGCATCGGCATCGATGTAGGTCGGCTTGCGCTTGTAGCGCTCCTCGAAGGCCTTGACGAAGGCGGCGTTGCGCTCGCCGGGCATCGCCCAGAAGTAGCTCTGCGCCGACCACAGGCCGACGCTGGCATCGCCGTGCGCGCCGATCAGGATCTCGTTGACCATCGAGGCCGACACCACCGTCTTGTACTTCTCGAACAGCTTGAACGGCTGCTGCTGCTTGATCAGCGCGATACCGCCCGACGACGGGTAGTACATCAGCAGGCCCTCGGCAGGCTTGTCCAGCAGCTGCGCGATGTAGCTGCCGAGGTCCGACGCGGTGATCGGCGCGAACAGCGTCTTGTTGATCTTGCCGCCGCCGCTTTCCTGCATCGCAGCGGTGAAGCGTTTGGCGGTGTCATGGCCGACCGCGATGTCGGCCATCATCAGATCCCAGCTCTTGATGCCACTTTGTTTGGCCAGCTCGCGAAAGCTGTTGACCTGCATGCCGTCGGTGATGCCGACGCGAAAGTAGTTGGGGCCGCAGTTCTTGCCGGTGAGGTCGTCCGATGCCGCGGTCGCATCGATGAACAGCGCGTTCATCGCCGACATCTTCGACGCGATCGCAAGCGACGTTCCGGAAGGGTTCAGCCCGGTGAAGAACGACACCCCTTGCTGCTCGACGAGCCGGCTGGCCGCGGCGATCGCCGATGCCGGCGACCCCGCGTGGTTCTGGATGATCAGCTCGTACTTGCGCCCGAGCGCCCCACCCTGCGCGTTCAGGCGCTCGACGGCGAACGCCGCGCCGTCGTTGACGAACGCGCCGCTGACGGCGAACGGGCCGGTGTCGATGTTGACGACGCCGAGCTTGATGGTGTTCTGCGCCAGCGCCCCGCCGTGCAGGGCGACGGCCGCCGCGGCCGCGGCCAGCAGTTTCCTGATCATTGCAATCCTCGTTGGGTTAGAAGGCCAAGGCAGCGCGGTGCTGCTCGGAGTCGATGTCTTCGGTGCGGCCGCGGTCGATGATTTCGCCCTTGGCCATCACGACGAAGCGCTGGCTGACGCGGCGCACCAGGTTCAGGTGCTGCTCGACCATCAGCACGCCGGTGCCGGCGGCGCGAATCTGGTTGAAGATCGTCGCGAGGTTGTCGACGAGCACCGGCGACAAGCCTTCGGACGGCTCGTCGAGGAGCAGCACGCGCGGGTTGCCGAGCAGCGCGCGGCCGACCGCCAGCATCTGCTGCTGGCCGCCGCTGAGCTCCATGCCCATCTTGTCGCGCCGCTCGCGCAGCACCGGAAAGAGCTTGTAGACCGCCTCCAGCGTCCAGTGGCCTTTGCGCTTGCAGGCGGCGCCGAGCAGCAGGTTCTCGCCGACGGTGAGGTGCGGCAGGATCATGCGGCCCTGCGGCGACAGCGTGACGCCCTGCATCGCGGCGCGGTAGGCCGGCAGCTCCTGCAGCGCGACGCCGCCGACTTCGATGCTGCCGCCGCTGACCGTCGTGCCCCCGAAGAACGACAGCAGCAGTGTCGACTTGCCGGCGCCGTTCTTGCCGACCACCGCCACCGACTCGCCTTCGTCGATGTCCAGATCGATCTCGCGCAGCACCACCGACTTGCCGTAGCCGGCGCGCAGGCCCTTCACGTGGATGAAGCTCATGCGGCAGTCCCCAGGTAGGCCGCGATGACGAGCGGGTTGCTGCGCACCTCGGCCGGCGAGCCGCTGGCGAGCAGCCGGCCCAGGTCGAGCGCGGTGATCGCGTCGCAGAAACGGAACACGGCGTCGACGTCGTGCTCGACCACCAGCGCGGTGACGTTGCGCTTGCGCACGACCGCAGCCAGGTGCTCGAACAGCGTCACGGTCTCGCTGGTCGACAGCCCAGCCGCCGGCTCGTCGAGCAGCATCAGGCTGGGCTGGCCGATCAATGCGAGCGCGATGTCGACGCGCCGCTGGTCGCCGTAGGCGATGCTGTCGGCGATTTCGTCGTAGACGGCGGCGAGCTGCATTGTGTCGACGATGCCATTCAGGTCGTTCTCGTCGAGCTGAGAGGCGACGAGCTCGAGCTGCTCACCGACGCGGATGCCGGGGAAGATGCTGGTGCGCTGGAACGAGCGCGACATGCCCAAGCGCCGGCGCTGCACGACGTTCAAATGCGTGATGTCGCGGCCGTCGACGAAGACCTTGCCGCGGGTCGGCTTGCGCCGGCCGGTGATCGCGTCCATCAGCGTCGACTTGCCGGCCCCGTTGGGCCCGATCACGCCGTGCAGCACGCCGCGATGTGCGACTTCGAGCGTCACGCCCTCGAGCGCCTTGACGTTGCCGTAGGCCACGCTGAGGTCTTCAATGCGCAGCATCGCCGCCCCCTTGCGCCCGCGCACCGCGGCTGGAGAATCTGGCGATTCCGGCCTGGATGAAGCCCATCACGCCCTGCGGGAAGGCGACGATGACGAGCACGACGCCGAGCCCGGTCAGCAATTCGAGGTGACCGGTGGCGCCGAACTGGTCCTGCCCGATGACGTACAGCAGCGCACCCAGCACCGGCCCGCTCACGCTGCCGATGCCGCCGACGAGCGTCGACACCAGCGCGTTGCCGCCGGTGGCGAAGTCGAGCAGCTCGGGCGACGCAAACGCGGTGTGCAGCCCCGTCAGCAGCCCCGAGACGGCGGCGATGAAACCGGCGAGCGTGAAGGCGAGCACTCGCGGCACATAGGTGTCGAAGCCCGAGAAGCGCATCCGCTCTTCGTTGGCGCGGATCGCGCGCAGAACGCGGCCGGTGCGCGAGCGGCCCACGCCCCAAGCGATCAGCATCACGCCGCACAGCGCCAGCCAGGCGACCGGCCAGAAGCTGGCGGGCTTGGAGAGCTCGCTTTGCGTCAGGCCGAGAAAGCTGCCCGAGAAGGTCAGCGCCAGGCCGTCGTCGCCGCCGGTGATCGGACGGAACTGGGTGATCATCACCAGCGAGCGCAGCATCTGTGCGAGCGCCAAGGTCAGCATCGCGAACGGCAGCGGCCGAGCGCGCACGACCAGCGCGCCGATCAGCGCCGACAGCAGCGTGGCGGCGAGCAGCGCGAATACCGCCGCCGTCATCGCGCTCAAGCCGAAGCGCGTCACCGCGATCGCGAAGAGGTAGGTGGCCCCCCCGGTGAAGGCGGCGGCGCCGAACATCATCAGGCCGCTCTGGCGGGCGAGAAAGCCG
>VBDL01000440.1 GCA_005884255.1 Betaproteobacteria bacterium
GACGTAGAACTTGAACAGCTCGAGCGACTTGTCGGCCTTGTCGCGGGCGCGCCGGTATTCGAGTTCCTCGCCCGCGACATCGTCCTCCGACACGCCGTCGCAGACCTCGCCGAAGGCGGCGCGCTGTTCCTCAGTCGATGCTCAGCGCTTTGGCCGTCCGCTCGAGCAGGCCATGAGTCGCCTCGAGGTCGGGCCCCACATGCCGATCGATCCTGCGAATGAAGGGGCAGGTGATCACCGCGATCGCGCTGCCCCCCGTCGCGATGATCGGCAGGGAGATGTCCGTCACCCCGAAGGCCTGCTGACTCTCCCCGCGCCAATAGCCGGCTTCGCGGACGCCGTCGATGGTGGCGGCCAATACCGTTGCCGGCACGGGAGACTCACCGTCCAGCACCTCGTGTTCGGCCAGCATTTCGGCCCGCCGGTGATCAGCCTGAAAGGCCAGCATCACGTGGCCGGAGCCGGTGTCCATCAGGCTGACGCGCGAGCCGAGCCGGATCGACAGGCCCCAACTCCCCGGACTGTTGACCTGCGCCACGATCGTGATGTTGCCGCGATCGTAGACGCCGAGGTGGCATGACTGCTCGGCAGCCTTGGCGAACGCGTCCATCGCGGGCTGCGCGCGTGCCACCAGCCGATGCAACGGCGGATGGCGCTGGCTCAGCATGAACAGCTTCAGGCTGAGCGAGTAGCGATCGCCTTCGGGGGAACGGGCGACGTAGTGCCGTGCCACGAGGCGCTCGAGCATGCGGTAGATCTCGCTGGGGTTGCGCCCCATTGCCTTGACGATCACGCCGCGAGTGAGCCCATTGGCTGTTCGGAGAGCAACTCCAGGATGTCCAGTGAGCTTATATATGGATAGCATGTTCATCAATGAACACGCGCATCGACGCTCATCAGCACTTCTGGCAACCGGCCCGCGGCGACTACGCCTGGCTACGGCCGGACGATGTTGCGCTGGCTCCGCTCGTTCGCGACTTCCTGCCCGAGCATCTGCAGGGGGATCTGCGGGCTCACGGCATCGCGCAAACGGTGCTGGTGCAGGCCGCCGACTCGCAGGCCGAGACCGAGTTCCTGCTCGAGCTGGCGGCGCGCCACGACTTCATCGGCGGCGTGGTCGGCTGGGTCGACCTGAGCCGCCCGCAAGCCGCCACGACGCTCGAAGGCTGGGCTCGCCATCCGAAGTTCAAGGGCGTGCGCCCGATGCTGCAGGACCTGCGCGAAGACGACTGGATTGCCACAGCGCCGCATCCTGAAGCCGTGCGGGCGATGCTGCGGCTGGGCCTGCGCTTCGATGCGCTGGTGCACCCTCGGCACCTCGAGCCGCTCCTGCGCTTCCTGCGGCAATGGCCTGAGCTGCCGGTCGTCATCGACCATGCGGCGAAGCCGCAGCTCGCCGAAGGTTGGGATGCGAGCTGGGCCCCGGCATGGCGTCGGCTGATGGCCGAGATCGCGCGCCTGCCACAGGTGAGCTGCAAGTTCTCGGGCCTGCTGACGCAGGCCCCGCCCGCCGCGCGCGCCTCCACCGACGGGGCCGTCACCGCGCTGCGTCCCGTGTGGGACCACCTGCTGCAATGGTTCGGTCCGCAGCGCCTCATGTGGGGCAGCGATTGGCCGGTGCTCACGCTGGCCGACAGCTACGGCGGCTGGATCGACGTGAGCCGGGCCTTGATCGACGAGCTGTCGCCCGAGGAGCAGGCTCTGGTCTGGCAAGGCACGGCGCGCCGCCTCTACGGGCTCGGCACGTGATGCACGCAATCGTCTCCATCCGCAACCTGTCGAAGGCCTTCGCAGGCGTGCGTGCGCTGGACAACGTGCAGTTCGAGCTGCTGCCCGGCGAGGTGCATGCGCTGATGGGGGAGAACGGCGCCGGCAAGTCCACCTTGATGAAGGTGCTGGCCGGCATCTACCCGAAAGAGGCGGGCGAGATCCTCGTCGACGGCCGACCGGTGGAGATCGACAGCCCGCGCGCGGCGCAGCGGCTGGGCATCGGGATCATCCATCAGGAGCTGAACCTGATGAACCACCTGAGCGCGGCGCAGAACATCTTCATCGGTCGCGAGCCGCGCGGTCGCTTCGGGCTGTTCCTCGACGAAGACGCCTTGAACGAGCAGGCTCGCCGCATCTTCGAGCGCATGAACCTGAAGCTCGATCCGCGCACGCCGGTTGGCGAGCTCACGGTGGCCAAGCAGCAAATGGTCGAGATCGCCAAGGCGCTGTCGTTCGACTCGCGCGTGCTGATCATGGACGAGCCCACCGCCGCGCTCAACAGCGAAGAGGTGGCCGATCTCTTTCGCATCATTCGCCAGCTCAAGGCGCATGGCGTCGGCGTCGTCTACATCTCGCACAAGATGGACGAGCTCAAGCAGATCGCCGACCGCGTGACGGTGATGCGCGACGGCCGCTACATCGCCACCGCGCCGATGGCGAGCACGAGCGTGGACACCATCATCGGCATGATGGTCGGCCGCGAGCTCGCCGACATCGAGAGCGAGTTCTGCGACAGCTCGCGCAACGACATCGTCCTCGAGGTCGAGGGCCTCACCCGCGGCCATGCCGTGAAGGACGTGAGCTTCGTGCTGCGCAAGGGCGAGATCCTCGGCTTCGCCGGGCTGATGGGCGCCGGCCGCACCGAGGTCGCGCGCGCCATCTTCGGTGCCGACAAGATCGATGCGGGCGAGATCCGCGTGCACGGCGTGCGCGCCTCGATCAAGTCGCCGGCCGATGCGGTGGCGCACGGCATCGGCTACCTCTCCGAGGACCGCAAGCATTTCGGCCTCGCAACCGGGCTCGACGTCGAGACCAACATCGCGTTGTCGAATCTGCCGAGCTTCGTCGGCGCGAACCTCATGCTCGATGAGGCGGCGATGCGCAGCACCGCCGAGCGCTATGTGCAGCAGCTGCAGATCAAGACGCCGTCGGTGCGGCAGCCGGTGCGGCTGCTGTCGGGCGGCAACCAGCAGAAGATCGTGATCGCGAAGTGGCTGCTGCGCGACTGCGACATCCTGTTCTTCGACGAGCCCACGCGCGGCATCGACGTCGGCGCCAAGGCCGAGATCTACAAGCTGCTCAACGCGCTGGCCGCGCAGGGCAAGGCCATCGTCGTGATCTCGTCGGAGCTGCCCGAGGTGCTGCGCCTGAGCCACCGCATCCTCGTGATGTGCGAGGGCCGCGTCACCGGCGAGCTGCCGAGCCGCGAGGCCACGCAGGAAAAGATCATGCAACTCGCCACGCAGCGCGAGAACACGCTCACGCACTGACCATGATGGATAAGACCACCGCCGAGCTGCAGGGCACGAACCTCGGCTTCCTGCCGACCCTGACGGCCAGGTTGCTGCAGCCCGCCACGCGCCAGAAGCTGCTCGCCTTTGCCAGCCTGCTGGCGCTGATGATCTTCTTCGGGGTCGC
>VBDL01000442.1 GCA_005884255.1 Betaproteobacteria bacterium
GTCGACGCCGGCATCGCGCGCCTTGTAGATCGGCGCCAGCGCGGTGCCCCAATCGACGGTCGCCAGCCAGCCGGCGTTGCAGTGCGTCAGCACGTTGAGGCGCCCACTCTTGCGCTGCGCGGCCGAGGCCAGCAGCACGGCGCCGTGCGCGCCGATGGCCTCGTTGCAGGCCACGTCTTCCTGCGCGATGCGCTCGGCTTCAGCCCACGCCGCGTCGCGGCGCTGCGAGGGTGCCAACGGCAGCAGCCGTTCGAGCATGCGGCGCACCGCCCAGGCGAGATTCACGGCCGTGGGCCGCGTCTGCTGCAGCCGCTGCGCCGCCGCCTGCAGGGCCGCGTCGCTACCGTCGTGGCCGGTCTGCAGCGCCAGCCCGAAGGCCGCCGCCGCGCCGATCAGCGGCGCGCCGCGCACCCACATCTCGCGGATCGCGGTCGCCACGGCATCGGCATCGGCCAGCCGCGCGGTCGACAGCCGATGCGGCAGCCAGCGCTGGTCGATGACGAACACTGCATCACGCGCTGGCGCCGGCCAGATCGTCGTGCGGTGCTCACCATGAACCTTCATTCCAGTACCCTGCCCGCAATCACACGCAGCTTCTCCACCATCGCCGGATCCCGCGCCGACGGCGCCGTGATCAGCGCATGGTCCAGCGCGTGCCGGCAGGCGCAGTCCGCGGCGCGCTGATCGTGGGCCAGCGCATCGGCGAGCTGCACCACCAGCCGCTGCGCCTGCGCCGCGTTGCCCAGCAGAACCTTGACGATGGCGTCCACCGTCACGGCGTCGTGCGCCGGATGCCAGCAATCGAAATCCGTGACCATCGCCACCGAGGCATAGCACAGCTCGGCCTCGCGCGCGAGCTTGGCCTCGGGCATGTTGGTCATGCCGATGACGTCGCAGTTCCACGAGCGGTACAGCCGGCTCTCGGCCAGCGTGGAGAACTGCGGCCCTTCCATCACGAGGTAGGTGCCGCCGCGCGCATGCGGCAGCGCCTGCGCCGCCAGCGCGCGCTGCAGGTGGTCGCCCAGCCGCGTGCACACCGGGTGCGCCAGCGCGACGTGCGCGACCAGCCCGACGCCGAAGAAGGACTTATCGCGCGCGAACGTGCGGTCGATGAACTGATCGACGATGACGAAGCTGCCCGGCGGTAGATCAGCACGCAGCGAGCCGACGGCACTGAGCGACAGCACATCGGTAACACCGAGGCTCTTCAGCGCCGCGATGTTGGCGCGATAGTTGACCTCGCCCGGCGGGATGCGGTGCCCGCGGCCGTGGCGCGGCAGGAAGGCGAGCTGCGCGTCACCGAGGCGGCCGACGAAGATCTCGTCCGACGGCGCGCCCCACGGCGTGTCGCAGCACACCCAGCGCGTGTCGCTCAGGCCCGGCAGGTCGTACAGGCCGCTGCCGCCGATGATGCCGATCATGGGTCATCCCTTTCACAAGGCCACGTCGGCCACCGCCGGCGCCAGCGCCTCGCAGGCACGCTGGTGCACTTCGCGCGGCCGCAGGCTTTTGAGCCGATACTCCGACCACACCTGCCGCCAGCGGCGCGCGCCGGGCACGCCATTCCACAGCCCCATCGCATGCCGCGCCGCAGTGGGCCACGGCGTGCCGGCATCAGCCCTGCGCTCGAGATAGTCGACCCACCGCGACTCCGCCTCCTCGCGCGACTCGACCGGGCCGCGCTCGCCGAAGAAGGCCTCGTCCCACGCGGCCATCGCCCACGGCTCATGGTACGCATGGCGGCCGAGCATCACGCCATCGACGTGCTGCAGCTGCTCGGCAATCTCTGCATCGGTCTTCACGCCGCCATTGAGCACGATGGTCAGCGCGGGAAACTCGCGCTTGAGCTGGTGCACGAAGGCATAGCGCAGCGGCGGCAGCTCGCGGTTCTCCTTCGGGCTCAGGCCCTTGAGCCAGGCATTGCGGGCGTGCACGATGAACACCTCGCAGCCGGCTGAAGCCAGCGTGCCGACGAAATCGCGCATGAACTCGTAGCTCTCGCCCTTGTCGATGCCAACGCGATGCTTCACCGTCACCGGCAGACTCACGGCATCGCGCATCGCCTTCACGCAATCGGCCACCAAGGCCGGCTCGGCCATCAGGCACGCGCCGAACGAGCCGCGCTGCACGCGCTCGCTCGGGCAGCCGCAGTTGAGGTTGACCTCGTCGTAGCCCCACTCCTCGGCCAGCTTCGCACACTGCGCCAGCTCGGCCGGGTC
>VBDL01000441.1 GCA_005884255.1 Betaproteobacteria bacterium
TGGACTGGCGCTGGCGCGAGCTGCCCGCCGACGCGGGCGCCCGAGCGCGCGCGTTCGATGCCGACGCGCGCGGCGAGGTCGAGCAACAGATGCTGACGCTGATGCGCGGCCCGAGCCGCGACGCCGCGCAGCGCATGAGCACGCTGTTCGCCGAACTCGGCGCCGGCGCGCGCGATGCGCAGACCGCCACGTTGTGGGGCCTGGCGGCCGCCTTCTTCGAGGCCCAGGCCGCGGACCTGCTGGCGCCCGATGTCTACGGCAAACGTGTCGCCTCGCGCCTGTTGGCGCAACTGCGCGCCGTCGAGCGCGGCGATGTGCAGCCTTCCGATCGTCTGGCGCAGGACCTGCTCTTCTTCTGCGCCCAATGCCGGGCACCGCGCGACGCGGCCCAGGCGCCGCGCCTGTGGGCCGTGCGCGCGGCCTACGGCCTGCAGCACAGCGCACCGGTGGACTACGAGGCCACGCGTCTCGGCCGTTTCGACCCGGCCCTGATCGCGCAGGCGCGCAAGCGCGTGGCCGGCGCGAAGGACGCATGGTCCGCGGTGGCCGGCGGCGAGCTGCATCGCCTGTCGGGCCTCAACGAGCAATTCAGTCTGGTCGGCGATTCGCTGCAGCGGCTGGTGCCGCAGGGCGACACGCTGGCGCAGGCGCTGCTGGACGCCGGCACGCGCACCGTGCAATCCGCCGATGCCCCGCCGGCGCCGCTGGCGATGGAAGTGGCCACCGGGCTGCTGTACCTCGAGGCGGTGCTCGAGCATGCGGAGTTCGACGATCCGGCGCAGGGTGCGCGCGTGCAGCGCCTGGCTGCACGCATCGCCGCGGTGGCACAGGGCAGCACGCCCGCGCCGCTCGAGCCGTGGATGGAGGAGCTGTACCGCCGCGTCTCCGATCGCCAGACCATGGGCAGCGTCGTGCAGGAGCTGCGCGGCTCGCTGTCGGAAATCGAGCAGCAGATCGACGCCTACTTCCGCAATCCGGCCGAGCGCACGCTGCTGATCCCGGTGCCGGGGCAACTGCAGGCGATGCGCGGCGTGCTCTCGGTGCTCGGCATGGATCAGGCCTCGCAAGCCGTGCTGCGCATGCGCGACGAGGTCGATGTGCTGGCCAACACCGAGGTCGACCCCGCCCGCGCGGCGCAGACCTTCGACCGCCTCGCCGGCAACCTCGGCGCCTTGGGCTTCCTCATCGACATGCTCAGCGTGCAGCCGCAGACGGCGAAGTCGCTGTTCGTCTTCGATGCCGAGCAGGGCACGCTGAGCCCGGTGATGGGCCGCCAGGCCAAGCCCTCGGGCTTCGGCGCCCTGACCTTGATCGAGCCGACCGAGATCGTCGAAGCCGCTGCGCCGGTGCCCGCGGCGCCCGCGCTGATCGAGCAGGCGCAGTCGCTGGCGGTGGCTGCGGCCAGCCCCGACGTGCCGCTGGAAACCATCACGCTGGACCTGGAGCGCCTGTCGCAGAGCGCGCTGCTGTCCGACCAGTCCGTGCTCGCGGCCACCGTGAGCACCGTGCAATCGGCACTGGACAAGGCCACCGATGCCGACAGCCGGCATGCGGTGCGCGAGGAGCTGGCGCAGGTGATGGTCGACTTCGTCGCCACCGCGTCCGATGCGTCCACGCTCGAGCCGGAGATCGCGACGTTGCGTGCCACGCCGGTGCCGCCGCCGCCAGCCGCCCCGGTGCGGCCCGGCGCCACCGGGCTGGAAGAAGACGACGAGATGCGCGAGGTCTTCCTCGAGGAAGCCCGCGAGGTGATGCAGAACGCGCACGACGCGATGGGGGTGCTCGCCGACGCGCCGGACAACGCCGGCGAGCTGACCACCGTGCGCCGCGCCTTCCACACGCTCAAGGGCAGCTCGCGCATGGTCGGCTTCAAGGACTTCGGCGAAGCCGCCTGGGCCTTCGAGCAGCTGTACAACGCCCGCCTGGCCGACGCGCCGCGCGCCGACGCGCCGCTGATGCAGCTGACGCTCGATGCGCTGGCCTACCTCGGCGACTGGGTCGATGCGCTGGCCGCGCGCCGCGACGGTGGCCACGATGCGCACGCGGTGAAGGCCGCGGCCGATGCGCTGCGCCTGGAGGGCCGTTCGCTGGCGCTGCCGCTGCCCGGCCAGGGCGCCGTGCCGCAACCGCCGGCGCCGGTGGAGCCGATCGAGATTCCGGTGGCCATTGCGATCGAAGCGCCGGCCGAAGAGCCGATCGATGCGCCGACGCTGGTGTTGAGCCAGCCGATCGCCTTGCCCGAGCCGGTGATCGAGTTTTCGCTCGATCTACCGAACGAGGAGCCGCTTGAGGCCGCCGCCGCGCTGGATCTGGAGCTGGCCGCGCCGCCGGCCGAGCCGGTGATCGAGCCCCTGATGCCGGCAGCCCTGCCGGCACCGGAGGTGCAAGAGCTCTCCTTCGAGCTGGACCTGCGCGCGCTGGACGAGGCACCTGCGCCCATCGTCGAGACGCCGCCGGAACCCGAGCCGGCGCCGGTGCTGTTCGATCTGAGCGACGTGCCCGCCGTCGACGCGGCGGCCGAAGTCGCCAACGACGATATCGATCTCGAGCAGGTCAAGGTTGTCGGCGAGCTGCGCATCGGCATCCCGCTGTTCAACATCTTCCTCAACGAGGCCGACGAGCAGTCGCGCCGCCTGAGCACCGAGCTGGCCGAATGGGCGCTCGAGCTGCACCGCCCGGTGGGCGAGACGGCGGTCGCACTGGCGCATTCGCTGGCCGGCAATTCGGCCACGGTCGGCTTCTCCGATCTGTCGCAGCTGGCGCGCTCGCTCGAGCATGCGCTGATGCGCTCGCAGGCCATCGGCTTCGGCGATGGCGGCGAGGCACGCCTGTTCGTCGAGGTGGCCGACGAGCTGCGCCGCCTGCTGCACCAGTTCGCCGCCGGCTTCCTGAGGAGCCCGCCGCCGGAGCTGCTGCAGCGCCTGGCCGAGCACGAGTTCGAAGCGGCGCACCGCATGGAGCGGCAAACCGCCGAGGCCAGCGATTCGGGCGCGATGCCGCTCGTCGCCGCGGAGCCACCGCCAGCCGTCGAACTGCCGGTACTCGTCGTGCCCGCCGACTTCGCACCGACCACCGGCGACGAGCTGCCCGCGGTCGAGACGCTGGAGGCGCACGCCGAGCACGCGCGCCCCGACGCGCTGGACAACACCGACGACATCGATGCGATCGACGCGGTGGACGCCGAGCTGTTCCCGATCTTCGAGGAAGAGGGCCAGGAGTTGCTGCCGCAACTCGCTTCGCAGGTGCGCGACTGGCTGCGCCGTCCCGGCGATGCCGCGGGCCCGACGGCCTGCATGCGCACGCTGCACACGCTCAAGGGCGGCGCGCGGCTGGCCGGCGCGATGCGCCTGGGCGAGATGGCGCACCGCCTGGAAACGAACATCGAGCACCTGCTGGCGCGCGGCGACGTTCATGCGGCCGACGTCGAGACGCTGCAGATGCGCGTCGATGCGCTGGCCAGCGCCTTCGAGGCGCTGCGCTCGAGCGACGCGCAGGCCTATGCCGACGCGTCGGCGCAGGCCGCCGAGGCGCTGCGCGCACAGTTCGCCGCGCCGACGGCGCATGCGCCGCTGGCCGAGCTGAAGCCCATCGAGGCGATCGATCCGCTGCTGCGTGAGGCGCCGCCGGTCGCCGAACCGATTGCCGCGCCCACCGCCGACAGCGTGCCGGCCACCACGGCCGACATCGACTGGTCGCGCTTCGTTGGCCGTGCGCCGACGCTGGCCAACGTGCCGCTGGCCGAGCGCGCCACCGCGCTGGCCGCGCAGGCCGCGGTGCGCGTGCGCGCGCCGCTGCTCGACCGCCTGGTCAACCAGGCCGGCGAGGTGTCGATCACGCGCTCGCGCATCGAATCCGACGTGTCGCAGCTCAAGGGCTCGCTCGGGGACCTGACAGAAAACCTGGAGCGCCTGCGCCGCCAGCTGCGCGACATCGAGCTGCAGGGCGAGACGCAGATCAGCTCGCGCATGGAAGCGGCCAAGGCCGCCGCGCAGGCGTTCGACCCGCTGGAGATGGACCGCTTCACGCGCTTCCAGGAACTCACGCGCATGATGGCCGAGTCGGTGAACGACGTGGCCACCGTGCAGCGCAGCCTGCAGCGCACCTTGCAGTCGGCCGAAGACGAGCTCGCCGCGCAGGCGCGCCTGACGCGCGACCTGCAGGACGACCTGCTGCGCACGCGCATGGTCGAGTTCGAAGGCATGTCCGAGCGCCTGTACCGCGTGGTGCGGCAGGCGGCCAAGGAAACCGGCAAGCACGTGCGGCTGGACATCGTCGGCGGCAGCATCGAAATCGACCGCGGCGTGCTCGACCGCATGACCGGCTCGTTCGAGCACCTGCTGCGCAACTGCCTGACGCACGGCATCGAGACGCCGGAGCAACGCACGGCCGCCGGCAAGGAGGCCACCGGCCTGATCGTCGTCGCGCTCACGCATGAAGGCAACGAAGTGGCCATCGAGTTCCGCGACGATGGCCGTGGGCTCGACCTGCTGGCGATCCGCGACAAGGCGGTTGCGCAAGGCCTGATCGAAGCCGGCAAGGAATACAGCGACGCCGAGCTGGCCGACCTGATCTTCAAGCCCGGCTTCAGCACGGCCAGCGCGGTGACCGAGCTGGCCGGCCGCGGCATCGGCATGGACGTGGTGCGCGCTGAAGTCAACGCGATGGGCGGCCGCATCGAAACCGCCACCGCCATCGGCAAGGGCACCAGCTTCAAGCTCGTGCTGCCGCTGACCACGGCGGTGACGCAGGTGGTGATGCTGCGCTGCGGCGAGACGACGCTCGCCGTGCCGTCGACACTGATCGAGATCGTGCGCCGCGCCAAGCCTGACGAGATCGCGCAGTGCTATGCCAGCGGCACCTACACGCTGGGCGACGTGGCGCTGCCCTTCTTCTGGCTCGGTGCGCTGCTGCAAGGTAGCGGCCGCGGCGCGGAAGGCGGCCGCAGCCTGCCGGTGGTGGTGATCCGCAGCGCGGCTCAGCGCATTGCGCTGCACGTCGACGAAGTGCTGGGCAACCAGGAAGTGGTGGTGAAGAACCTCGGGCCGCAGCTGTCGCGGCTGCCCGGTCTGGCCGGCATGACGCTGCTCGCTTCCGGCGCCGTGGCGCTGATCTACAACCCGGTGGCGCTGGCCACGCTGTACGGCGACACGGCGCGCGCGCTGATGATCGAAGCGCAGACCAGGCCGCAACTGGAGGCCGGCCCGGCGGAAGCGCCGGTGGTGCAGGCGCCGCTGGTGCTGGTGGTCGACGATTCGCTCACCGTGCGCCGTGTCACGCAGCGCATGCTGGTGCGTGAGGGCTACCGCGTCTCGCTCGCGAAGGACGGCCTCGAGGCGCTCGAGCGCCTGGCGGAGGAGCGCCCGGCGGTGCTGCTGTCGGACATCGAGATGCCGCGCATGGACGGCTTCGACCTGGTGCGCAATGTCCGCGGCGACAAGCAGCTGTCGGACCTGCCGGTGATCATGATCACCTCGCGCATCGCGCAAAAGCACCGCGACGTGGCCAGCGAGCTCGGCGTCGACCACTACCTGGGCAAGCCCTACTCCGAAGAGGACCTGCTGGCCCTGGTCAGCCGCTATGCTGGGGCCGCCGTGGCTGTGTGATCTGTGATCCCGCGATGTCCCCGCTTGCCGACCGCCTTGCCGAACTGACTGGCTTTCGCGACCGTGATGTACTCGATGTCACGCTGGTGGGTGCGCTTCGCGATCTGCTGTCGCCGCAGTCGGTGGCCATCCACCGCTGCGTCGGCGAGCCCGGCAACGAGCGCTGGCTGACGCGGGCGCGCTTGGGCGCCGATGACGTGGCCGCCACCTCCGACCCCGCCTGGCTCGAGCTGGAAAGCCTGCCGCCGCTGGACACGCAGCCGGTGCGCCGCGACTGCCTGCGCCTGCAGGAGATCGTCGACGTCTCGCAGCCGCATGCCCACCTGACGCTGTTCCCGCTCACGTCCGACCGCGAGGCGGTCGGCGTCGTCGAGGTCGAGACCGCCACGCCGATGAGCGCCGACGACCGGCGCCTGGTGTGCAGCATCCTGCGCATCTACCGCAACTTCCAGGGCCTGCTCGACTACAGCGAGCGCGACACGCTGACCGGCCTGCTCAACCGCAAGACCTTCGACGAGTCGTTCCTCAAGTCTGCCGCGCCGCTGCCGCAACTCGCCGACCACG
>VBDL01000443.1 GCA_005884255.1 Betaproteobacteria bacterium
CGCGACGGCGCTCGAGCTCGTCAGCCGCTGCTTGTCGGTGCTCGGCACTGATTTCCCCGCTGGCTGCGCCCTCCAGGTCGAACCGGTGCTCCGCCTTGGTCAGCGCGACCAGGTATGCGGTGCTGGTGGTGTGCCGCCGCAGGAATGCAGAGAAGGCGTCCCGCGGGAACTGCCCGGGTGCCTTCGCCTGAATGTCCGCCCGCACGCCGAGCTTGAGGGGTTTCGCCAGGTCAGCAAAGACGGCGGGAAAGAGCTGCTTGAGCAGCGCTGCGCAGCGCGCCGGCGTGAGCGGCTCGGGCGAAGGCGATTGAGAGGGTTCCGACGACATGGGGGCAAAGGGTCAACGAGCCGGGATTGTGCCCGCTCCCGCAATGCCCTGGGTGTTCGCCGCAGCGGTCAACTGCAGCCACACGCGCAGTCCACCTGCTTCGGCGGGCACTTCACCGAGCCGTACGAGCAGAACACGCAGCAGTCGCCGGGCCGCGGGCGCAGCAGCGCCCTGCAGCGGTCGCATTCGTAGAAGAACAGGCACGCGTCGATCGGCATAGTCTCCCGCTTGGGGTGGCCGCAGTGCGGGCAGGTGAGCACCGATTCGAGCTCCACAGTGTTCATCGCGCTGCCCTCTCACAGCCTTCGGTGCTGCAGGCGCGGTGTGCCGGCAACAGCAGGTCCCACACGGAGACGCCGACCATCAGCGCCAGCCCCGTGTAGAGCAGCCGCGGTGTCCACCACTGGCCGAAGAAGAGCAGCATCGCGGCCAGCACCAGCGCCGGCCCGAACATGCCGAGCAGGCTGCGAAGCCACCGCCGGTGGGCGAACCAGCCCAGCGCATTGGCGACCAGAGCCACGCCGGCGAACAGCGGCAGCAGCGTATTGATGAACAGACCTTCGTACTCGCTGAGGAAGCCGAGCCCTGCCGCCGCGCCGAGGCTCGCCAGTGCCGGGAAGCACGCTGGGCAGCTCGCGGCGGAGACCACGCTGCCCAGCGCGCCGGCCTTGTCGGCAATGCGCGAAAACCATTCCATCGTCGTGCTCCGTAGTGCTCGCCAGACTCCGCTCAGAATAGGTCCGTAGTCAACTACGGAGTCAAGCGTGAACGAGCCAGCAATGACGATCGGTGCGCTCGCCGAAGCCGCCGGCGTAGGTGTCGAGACGGTGCGCTACTACCAGCGGCGCGGGCTGGTGGGCGAGCCGCGGCGGCCGCCCGGTGGCATCCGCCGCTACAGCGGCGCCGATCTGGCGCGGCTCAAGTTCGTCAAGGCGGCACAGCGCCTGGGCTTCAGCCTCGACGAAGTGGCCGAGCTGCTTCGCCTGGAAGACGGCACGCATTGCGCGCAAGCGCGGCGGCTGGCCGAGCTGCGCCTGCACGATGTGCGCGAGCGGCTGCGCCACCTGCGCCGCGTGCAGACGCTTCTGGCGCAGCTCGTTGCGCAATGCGGGTCGGCGCGCGGCACCGTCTCGTGCCCGCTCATCGCGGCCTTGCAAGGAGGAGCTCGAGCGAAGCGTCTCGAAGAACGGTCGCTGCGCCGCTCAGCGCCAGCACGCCCATGACCGTCGCGACGAGCAAGTCCGGCCACGCGCTGCCTGTGCCAAAGACACCGAGCGCTGCCAGCATGACAAAGAGGTTTCCGAGCGCGTCGTTGCGCGAGCAGATCCACACCGATCGCATGTTCGCGTCGCCGGTACGGAAGCGGTACAGCATCCACGCGACGCCGCCGTTGGCCAACAGCGCGATCACGCCGACGGCGCCCATGGTCACCGGCTCGGGCGCGATGCCATGCTGCAAGTGCCAGACGGCCTTGGCGAGCACGAAGATTCCGAAGCCGCCCATGCACGCTGCCTTGAGCAGCGCGGCCTTCGAGCGCGCGGAGAGCGCCATGCCGAGCACGGCCAGCGACAGCGCGTAGTTCGCAGCGTCGCCGAAGAAATCGATGGCGTCGGCGAGCAAGGACACCGAGCCCGAGCTCCACGACGCGGCCAGCTCGGCGACGAACATGACTGCATTGACGGCCAGCGCAATCGACAGCGCCTTTCGGTAGCGGGGATCGACGGCCGGCGTGGCGGGCCCTGAGCAGCAGTGCGCAGACATCGTGTGAAGGTCATGGTGGAAAAGGCCGAATTGGAAACCCTATAGTGGGTACAGGCACAAGTCATGGGGGCAATGGCGATGAAGATCGGTGAGCTTGCCGCGCGGGCGGGATGCGACGTTCAGACCGTCCGCTTCTACGAGCGCGAAGGTTTGCTGAAGGCACCGGAGCGCGAGTCTTCCGGGTACAGGCGATATGCGGCGCGCCATCTGGCGCGCCTTCACTTCATCCGGCATTGCCGGTCGCTGGACATCCCGC
>VBDL01000444.1 GCA_005884255.1 Betaproteobacteria bacterium
GATGTTAGTCGCCGAGCAAGCGCCGCTTCATCGCCTCGAACCCGGGGTCGCGGTCGCTGTAGGCCTGCGCGATGACGGCACTGTCCGCTTCGCGCTGTGCGCGGATGAAGGCAGCGAGGCCGCGGCGGTGGTAATCCTCCAGATGACGGTCGCTCTCGAGCACGATCTGCGCGACGAGAGCCCAATCGATGATCTCGTCGGCCAGCCACACACGTGCGCCCTCGGGCACATGGCGCATCAACTCGAGCAGGGCCTGCTCGCTGCTGCGCGGCGCAATGGCGGCCACTGCCGGCCAGCGCGGCAGCAGCGGCTTGTCCTCGGGCAGCGGCTCCCACAGCGCGACGAGCCAGTGCGGCGGCAACAGTTCATCCCCTTGCTGCTGCGCCTCGAAGGCCTGCCGGATCGCGCCGATCCACAGCCCCGGCGCCCATTGCCGCGCGAGGCGCCGCGCGGCTTGCGCAAAGGCTTTCATGACGAGACCTCGCTTTCGGCGGCGGCCTCGATGCGCTCGTCGCCGTACTCGGTGCGGAAGGCGCCGGCATCGAGGCCCTGCTCGCGCAGCCAGCGCACCATCACCGCCTCGTAGCCGTGCGTGACGATCACGCGCTCGGCGCCGGTGGCGCGGATCGCGCGCTGCAGCCCCGGCCAGTCGGCATGGTCGCTGAGCACGAAGCCGCGGTCGTAGGCGCCGCGGCGGCGCGCGCCGCGCAGCTGCATCCAGCCGCTGGCAAACGCATTGCGATAGTTGCCGAAGCGCTTGAGCCACGGCGAGCCCTTGACCGATGGCGGCGCGACGATCAGTGCGCGGTTCAATTCCGCCTTGCCCTTGAGCGCTTCGGCATGCTGCGTCGCCGGCAGCGCGACGCCAGCCGCGCGATACGCGGCATTGATCGCGTCGACCGCGCCATGCACGACGATCGGCCCGATGCTTGCGTCCACGCCGGCCAGCAGGCGCTGCGCCTTGCCGAAGCTGTAGCCCATCAGCAGGCTCGCGCGGCCGGCCTCGGCGTTGCCGCGCCACCAGGCGTCGATGTCGGCGAACACCTCGGCCTGCCGCGGCCAGCGATAGACGGCCAAGCCGAAGGTCGATTCGCTGATGAAGCAGTCGCAGCGCAGCGGCTCGAAGGGCGCGCAGGTCGCGTTGTGCTCGCCGTCGTGGCCGCTGATCCAGTAGTCGCCGGACACCACCCACACGCGGCCGCCGTGCTGCAGCCGCACCTGCGCCGAGCCGAGCACATGGCCGGCCGGATGCAGGCTGACGCGCACGCCGTGATGCTCCAGCGTGTCACCGTAGGCGAGCGTTTGCAGCACGATGTCGTCACCCAGCCGCGCACGCAGCACGCCCGCGCTTTGCGGCGTGGCGAGATAGTGGCCGTGGCCGCGGCGCGCATGGTCGGCGTGCGCGTGGGTGATCACCGCGCGGTCCACCGGCTGCCACGGGTCGATGTAGAAGTCGCCCGCCGGGCAGTACAGGCCTTGCGGCCGCTCGACGACGAGGTCGTGATCATCCATCGGGATCAATGCTAGCCTGCGCGCCATCATGAGGTACCTGTTGGGGCTTCTCGCCCTCGCCACCCTCGCCGCCGTCGACTGTGGGTCGTGCGCATCGAAGCGCGCCTCTGCAAGCTCGCCTTCGGCCGCTTCCTCCATCACCGCCGGCCGAATCGATGCGCAGCGCCACCGAGCCGACGATCGGCATCCACCGTGCGTGGCGGCTGGCATGTGCCGACGAGGGCATGGCCGCGCGCATACCGACGCGGCTGCCGCTGCTGTTTGCGCTCGATGGCGAGCTCGGCGTGCCCGACGGCTTTCGCTATGCGCCGAATTGCCGGGGCGTGGCGCGCAGCGACGGCACCGGGATCATCTACTGCGGCAGCGATGCGGCCGGCTGCGGCGGTGCCGACGGCGACGAGCCGCTGTCACCGCTGCAGGTGCTGTTCAGTCTGCGCGGCCGCATCCCGCGCAAGACCTGGTGGGCCTACGGCGTGCTCGGCCTCACGCTGTTCGGCCTGCACGCCTACATGCTGCTGGGCATCGTCGGCTTCCGGCCGGCGAATGCCGAGCAGCTGGTGAACCTGCTCGTCTTCTGGCCCGCGCTGGCGCTGCTCGTGAAGCGCTGGCACGACCGCGACAAGACCGGCTGGTGGGTGCTGTTGAACATCGTGCCGCTGATCGGCTTCGTGTGGACCCTCATCGAGTGCGGCTTCCTGCGCGGCACCGTGGGGCCGAATCGCTACGGCGAGGATCCGACCGGGCGCTTGTAGCCGCGCCCCAGTCCCGGCGCCGGGCCGCTCCCAAGCCGGGACTGAACACCCTCGGGGGGTGGATCGCGGTACTCCGCGGCCCGGGGGCCAACATTCACTCCCGGCGCCGGGCCGCTCCCAAGCCGGGACTGAACACCCTCGGGGGGTGGGTCGCGGTACTCCGCGGCCCGGGGGCCAACATTCACGGCGGCGGTGAGCCGCTGCGCAGCTGCGCGGTGCCGGCCACGATCGCCGATGCCAGCTGCACCAACTTGATGCGCTCGCTTCTCGCCTGGCGGCGCAGCGCGTCGAAGGCGAGCTCGGCGCTCAGCCGATGGCGCTCCATCAGCACGCCCACCGCCATGCCAATGACGCGGTGGTCACGCAGCGCGGCAATGCGCGACGGTGGAGCCTCGTCTTCGGATCGATCCATGCAGAGCCTCCCTGGCCGTGGCGCCCGCGGCTCTGCGGCCTGCTCGTCGGGCGCCCCACTCGCGCGATTGGAATCGCGTGCAGTGAAATATCGTTGACGCACATCAGGGCGTGCAAATACTTTGTGCGATGCGCGGCCCTCGCGGCGGCCGGCCGCGAATTGGCCGCACTGCGTCCCGCTGTTCGATCGATCAGGCACCACAGCGGACAGGCAGCATGCGGAGCACACGCAACCCAGACCCCGTTGCCTATTCATGCGGCCTGCAGGGCCGGCGCGAGTTCCGCGATGCGGGCTCCCGAGCCGGATGCCTCTCGGGCGCACTAGCACAGGGAGCGTGTTGTGAACTTCATTGGGAATTTGCGTATCGGCGTCCGCCTGGGCGCCGGCTTCGGGTTGGTGCTCTTGCTGATGGCCGCGACCTTCGCGCTGGCCGTCGCGCGCTTCAGCAGCATTGGCGAAACCACCGACCGCATCCTCAACGAGGACTGGGTCAAGGCCGACGCGGCCGCGACATTGAACGCCACGACGCGCGCCAACGCGCAGCGCACGATGGAGCTGTTCTTCGCCGACGACAAGGCTAGGCTGGCGCGCCTGCACGAGCGCATCGCCGCCAACAAGCAACTGGTCAACGAATCGCTGGCCACCTTGGACAAGCTGGTGCATGCGCCGGAGGCCAAGGCCTTGCTCGCCAAGATCAAGGACGAGCGCGCCGCCTACGTCGCATCGTTCACCAAGGTCGACCGCCTGCTCGGCGAGTGGCAGCGCGACGAGGCGACGCGCCTGCTCACCAGCGAGACGCTGCCGGCGATCGAGGCGCTGCAAGAGCATGTGAAGGAGCTGTCGGAGTTCCAGCGCAAGCGCGTGCAGGCCACCGGCGACGAGATCGAGCACGACATCGCCTCGACGCGGCGGGTGATGATCGGCAGCGGCCTGGCGGTGCTCGTGCTCGGCGCGGCGCTGGCCTGGTGGCTCACGCGCTCGATCACGCGGCCGATCGGCCAGGCGGTGCGCATTGCCGAGACGGTGGCCGCCGGTGACCTGAGCTCGCGCATCGAGGTCACGCGCCGCGACGAGACCGGCCAGTTGCTGGCGGCGCTGAAGAGGATGAACGACAGTCTGACGAGCGTGGTCGGCACCGTGCGCCAATGCAGCGACGGCATCGCCACCGGCTCCGGGCAGATCGCCACCGGCAATCAGGACCTGTCGCAGCGCACCGAGGAGCAAGCCGCGAACCTTCAGCAGACGGCCTCGTCGATGGAGCAGCTTTCCAGCACGGTGCAGCACAACGCCGATGCCGCGCGCCAGGTGGCGCACCTCGCCACCTCGGCCACCGATGCCGCTGTGCAGGGCGGCGTGGCGGTCGAGCAGGTGGTCGGCACCATGGGGCAGATCAGCGATGCCAGCCGCAAGATC
>VBDL01000445.1 GCA_005884255.1 Betaproteobacteria bacterium
GCCGGCCGACACCAGCCACCCCGCGATCTCGGTGCAGCTCGACGCCTGCATCCAGTGCACGCGCTGCCTGCGCGCCTGTCGCGACGAGCAGATGAACGACGTGATCGGCCTCAGCCTGCGCGGCGAGCACGCGAAGATCGTGTTCGACATGGACGACCCGATGGGCGCGTCGACCTGTGTCGCCTGCGGCGAATGCGTGCAGGCCTGCCCCACCGGCGCGCTCACGCCCGCCCGTGAGGCCGCGCTGGCTGTGCCCGACAAGCAGGTCGACTCCGTGTGCCCGTACTGCGGCGTCGGCTGCCAGCTCACCTATCACGTCAAGGACAACCGCATCCTCCACGTCGAGGGCCGCGACGGCCCGGCCAACCACGGGCGTCTGTGCGTCAAGGGGCGCTACGGCTTCGACTACGCGCACCATCCGCACCGCCTGACGAAGCCGCTGATCCGCCGAGCCGATGCGCCCAAGCGCGCCGACGCCGCGCTCGACCCGGCCGACGTGATGCGCTACTTCCGCGAAGCGAGCTGGGACGAAGCGCTCGACTTGGCCGGCGGCACGTTGCGCCAGATCCGCGACACGCACGGCGCGAAGGCGCTGGCCGGCTTCGGCTCCGCCAAGGGCAGCAACGAAGAGGCGTATCTGTTCCAGAAACTGGTGCCGCTCGGCTTCGGCAGCAACAACGTCGACCACTGCACGCGGCTGTGCCATGCATCCAGCGTGGCCGCGCTGCTCGAAGGCATCGGCTCCGGCGCGGTGAGCAACCCGGTGATGGACGTGACGCGCGCCGAAGTGGTCATCGTCATCGGTGCCAACCCGACGGTGAACCACCCGGTCGCGGCGACGTGGATCAAGAACGCGGCGGCGAACGGCACCAAGCTGATCGTGATGGACCCGCGGCGCAGCGAACTCGCACGCATCGCGCATCGCTTCCTGCAGTTCAAGCCCGACACCGACGTGGCGCTGCTCAACGCGATGATGCATGTGATCGTCGACGAAGGCCTCGTCAACGAGGCGTTCATCGCCGACCGCACCAGCGGCTACGCGGCGCTGGCCGAGAACGTGCGCGCCTACAGCCCGGAGGCGATGGCGCCGATCTGCGGCATCGATGCGCCCACCATCCGCGAGGTGGCGCGCCTGTATGCGACGAGTCGCGCATCGATGATCCTGTGGGGCATGGGCATCAGCCAGCACATCCACGGCACCGACAACGCGCGATGCCTGATCGCGCTCGCATTGATGACGGGGCAGATCGGCAAGCCGGGGTCGGGGCTGCATCCGCTTCGCGGGCAGAACAACGTGCAGGGCGCATCGGATGCCGGCCTCATCCCGATGATGTAGGCTCGACGACCAGCCCGGCCTCACCGTGGTGGAGGTGATGCAGGCGATCGACGCCGGCCAGATCCGCGGCATGTACATCATGGGCGAGAACCCCGCGATGAGCGACCCCGACGCCGACCATGCGCGCGAGGCGCTCGCCAGGCTCGACATGCTGGTGGTGCAGGACATCTTCCTCACCGAGACCGCCTACCTCGCCGACGTGATCCTGCCGGCCTCGGCCTTCCCCGAGAAGACCGGCAGCTTCACCAACACCGACCGCATCGTGCAGATGGGCCGCCAGGCGCTCGAGCCGCCCGGCGACGCGCGGCAGGACCTGTGGATCATTCGCCAGCTGGCCACGCGCCTCGGGCTCGACTGGTCTGGCTATGGCGAAGGCGACGAAGCGGTGGGCGCAGTGTTCGACGAGATGCGCCACACGATGCCCAGCATCGCCGGCATCACGTGGGCGCGGCTGCAGCGCGAGCACAGCGTCACCTACCCGTGCGAGAACGAAGGCGATGCCGGCCGGCCGGTGGTGTTCGACGATCACTTCCCCACGCCGAGCGGCAAGGCGCGTTTCGTGCCGGCCGACATCATCCCGGCCGACGAGCGGCCCGATGCCGAGTACCCGCAGGTGTTGATCACCGGCCGCCAGCTCGAGCACTGGCACACCGGCAGCATGACGCGCCGCGCCGGCGTGCTCGATGCGCTGGAGCCGGACCCGGTGGCGATGCTGCATCCGCTCGATCTCGCAGCACTGAACGCCAAGCCGGGCGACATCGTCACCATCGAATCGCGGCGCGGCCGCGTGAGCCTCTATGCGCGCGCCGACGAGAGCTCGCCGCCGGGCGCGGTGTTCGTGCCGTTCTGCTACTACGAGGCAGCGATCAACAAGCTCACCAACCCGGCGCTCGACCCGTTCGGCAAGATCCCCGAGTTCAAGTACTGCGCGGTGCGCGTGAGCCTGGGCGGTACCGAACCTCAGGCCACGTCGTTCGGCGGCGGGCGCATCCTCGCCGAAGCGACGATCGAATAATCTGGGGGGATGCGATCCCGCGGCGTCCACCTCGAATACAGCTTCCAGCCCGACGGCCAGCGCGGCGCCGATGTCCACAATCCGCTGTTCGAGCTGCTGTCCGCGCTGCGCGAGCACGGCTCGATCCAGCACGCGGCACAGGCGATGGGCGCCTCGTACCGCCACACCTGGGGGCAGCTCAAGCACTGGGAGAGCGTGCTCGGCGAGCCACTCGTCACGTGGACGCAAGGCCAGCCCGCGCGCCTCACGCCGTTCGCGCAACGCCTGCTGTGGGCCGAGGAACGCGCCCGCGCACGGCTCACACCGCACATCGAGGCGCTGCGCGCGGAGCTGGAACGCGTGCTCGCCGAAGCGCTGGACGGCACGCAGCAGGTGCTCACCGTCTACGCGAGCCACGACCTCGCACTGCCGCTGCTGCGCGAGCAGGCTCTGCGCCAGGGCCTGCACATCGAGCTGAAGTTCGCCGGCAGCGTCGATGCATTGCGCGCGCTCGCCGAAGGGCGCTGCATCGTCGCGGGCTTTCATGTGCCATGCGGCGCCGATGCGCATTCGCTGTTCGCGCGCAGCCTGAAGCCGCTGCTCAAGCCCGGCCGGCACAAGCTGATCGGCTGCGCGCGCCGCACGCAGGGGCTGATGGTCGCGCGCGGCAACCCGCTTGGCATCCAGCAGCTCGAGGACCTGGTGCGCAACGGCGTGCGCTTCGTCAACCGCCAGAGCGGCTCGGGCACGCGGCTGCTCACCGACCATCTGCTGCAGGCACATCGCATCGACGGCAAGCGCATCGCCGGCTATGCCGAGACCACCGAAGACAGCCACATCGCCGTGGCCGCCGCCGTCGCCAGCGGCTCGGCCGACGCCGGCATCGGCATCGAAGCCGCGGCGCGCGCTTACGGTCTGGACTTCATCGCGCTGACGCAGGAGGACTACTTCCTCGTGTGCCTGCGCAACGCGCTGGAGGAGGCGGGGGTGTTGAAGTTGCGGGAAGTATTGAATGGCGCCGCGTGGGGCGAGACGCTGAGCGCGTTGCCGGGGTATGCGCAGGAGCGGAGCGGGCAGGTGCTGTCGCTGACGCGGGCGTTAGCGTGGTGGAAGTTCAGAGCGGCGAAGGTTCCAGCCGACCGGGGCTGAGTCTGTGCGCCGTGCTTCGCATGCTCATACCACTGTGCGCGCGAACTCAACGAAAGCCCGCACTTTGGCAGGCTGGCGTCGACTGTTCGACACGACGGCATAGACGGGTTGCCGTGGGCTTTCCCATTCGGGCAATACGCGTCGCAACACGCCCGACTGGAGCGCCGGACGCACTGCCAGCTCGTACGGCCGCGCAAGTCCGCAGCCATTGATCGCGGCATCAATGGCGCCCGCACCATCGCGTACGGCCAGGCGAATGGACGGCGAGACGACACGCCGCTGCGTGCCGCGCTGCATCTCCCAGCGTGTGGCAGGCTCTTCATCGGGCATCGTGTAGACGATGGCGTCGTGTGCGGCCAACGCCTCTGGATCTGCCGGTGCGCCGCGCCGCGCCAGATAGGCGGGCGATGCGCAGATGACGAATTGGGCCCACC
>VBDL01000446.1 GCA_005884255.1 Betaproteobacteria bacterium
GTTCGACTTCGGTGATTCGCATGCGGCGTCCACCGCCGAGCCGCCGCTGGTGGAAGCCGAGGGCTGGAGCATCAAGGAGCGGCTGTCGCTGGAGAAGACGGCGCTCGGCTTCTACCTGTCCGGCCATCTGTTCGACCAGAGCGAGGGCGAAGTGCGGCAGTTCGCGCGCCGCCAGATCGCCGACCTGGTCGACACGCGCGAGCCGCAGCTGCTGGCGGGCATCGTCGGCGACCTGCGCGTCGTCAATGGCCAGCGCGGGCGCGTGGCGATCTTCAAGCTCGACGACAAGAGCGAGTACATCGAGGCGGTGGCCAACGAGGAGCTGATCGACGCGCACCGCGACCTGCTGAAGGACGACGAGCTGATCATCGTGCAGGGCAAGGTGCAGCCCGACCGCTTTTCCGGCGGCCTGCGGCTGAACGTGCAGCAGGTGTGGGATCTGGCCGCCGCACGCTGCCGCTTCGGCCGCTATCTGCGCGTGCCGGTCAATGGCGGCGAGCCGCCGCCGGTGGTCGAGCTGCTGCGCGAATTCCCGGCACGCCGCGTGAGCACCGAGCAGGGCGAGCTGGTGCAGGGCCTGAGCGTGCGATTGATTCTCCAGCGCGAGCGCGCCGAGGGCGTCGTCGATCTCGGCGACGCGGCGCGCTTCTACCCGAGCGACGCCGCGCTGGCCCGCTGGGCGCGTAGCGCACCCGCGCGCATCGTCTACGATGCCGAAACCGCGTGATATTCCCGCCGGTTCACAACTGGTTGCAGCGCTCCGGTGTGCCGCAGCAGTGCGGGCCGCGTTGTAATCGCGTCTACGACAACTTGTTAGGTGTTCCGCAATGAAGAAGCTTCTCTGTGCCGTGGCGATCGTGGGGGCCGTCGCACCGGCGATGGCCGCCGACGTGGGCGTGTCGGTATCGGTCAGCCAACCCGGCGTCTATGGCCGCATCGATATCGGCAACTTCCCGCAGCCGGCCGTGGTGGTCGCGCAGCCGGTGGTCATCCAGCAGCCGCGCGTGGTCGTCGCGCAGCCGGTGCAGCCGGTCTACATGTGGGTGCCGCCGGGCCACCAGAAGCACTGGGGCAAGCACTGCCACGAGTACAACGCCTGCGGCGTGCCGGTCTACTTCGTCAAGGACGAGTGGTATCAGCAGAACGTGATGCGTGAGCGCCATGGCGACGACGATCAGGGCAAGCATGGCAAGGGCCACGGCAAGGGCAAGCACGGCAAGGACGACTGAGCCTGCGGGTCAGTCCTGAAGGGCGGCCGGCGGGGCGTCGATACACTCGACGCAGATGTACGAAACTCCGCTGACCGGCCTGGTTCTTTCCGGAGGCGGCGCGCGCGCCGCCTACCAGGTTGGCGTGTTGCGCGCCATTGCGCGCATCCGCCGCGAGTCCGACGCACCGCGTTCGCGCAATCCCTTCGGCGTCATCGTCGGCACTTCCGCCGGCGCCATCAACGCTGCCGCGCTCGCCTGCCATGCCGACCACTTCGACGCGGCGGTGCAGGTGCTGGTGCAGGTGTGGGAGAACTTCCAGGCCGAGCAGGTCTACCGCGCCGATGCGCTGGGTGTGATTCGCAGCGGCGCGCGTTGGCTGACGATGCTGTCGATCGGTTGGGCGGTGGCGCGCTGGCGGCGCGCGCGGCCGAAATCGCTGCTCGACAACGCGCCGCTGGCCGAGCTGCTGGCGCGCGTCATCCACTTCGACCGCCTGCCGCGCGTGCTGCGCACGCGCCAGCTGCATGCGCTGGCGCTGTCGGCGTCGAGCTACAGCTCGGGCCAGCACGTCACCTTCTACCAGAGCGGCACCGATCTGCCGCCGTGGACGCGCAGCCAGCGGCTGGCGCGGCGCACCGAGCTGACGATTCCGCACCTGTTGGCGTCGTCGGCCATCCCGTTCCTCTTCCCGGCGCAATCGCTGATGCTCGACGGGCTGCCCGAGTGGTTCGGCGATGGCTCGATGCGCCAGTCGGCACCGATCTCGCCGGCCGTGCACCTGGGCGCACAGCGCGTGCTGATCATCGGCGCCGGGCGCATGCAGGAGCCGCCGGGGCGGCGCGTCGATGCGGGCGGCTACCCGACGCTGGCGCAGATCGCGGGCCATGCGATGTCGAGCATCTTTCTCGATGCGC
>VBDL01000041.1 GCA_005884255.1 Betaproteobacteria bacterium
CTGTATGACATTGCTCGTTACTCCAAAGCGATTAGTGCGCGGCCCACTGGATCGTGCTCAGATCCACGCCGTCCTTGAACATTTCCCACAGCGGCGACAGCTCGCGCAGTTTGGCCACCCGGTCTTGCAGCAGGCTGATGGCCTCGTCGATCTCGGCTTCCGTGGTGAAGCGGCCGATGGTCATGCGCAGGCTGGAGTGCGCCAGTTCGTCGCTGCGGCCCAAGGCGCGCAGCACATAGCTTGGCTCAAGGCTGGCCGACGTGCACGCCGAGCCCGAAGAGACCGCGATGCCCTTGATGCCCATGATCAGCGACTCGCCCTCGACATAGTTGAACGAGGCGTTGACGTTGTGCGGCACGCGCTTTTCCAGGTCGCCGTTGATGAAGACCTGCTCGATCTCGCCGATACCGCGCAGCAGCTTCTGCTGCAGCATGCGGATGCGCTCGCTCTCGGTGCCCATCTCTTCGCGCGCGATGCGGAAGGCCTCGCCCATGCCCACAATCTGGTGTGTTGGCAGCGTGCCCGAGCGCATGCCGCGCTCATGGCCGCCGCCATGCATCTGCGCCTCGATGCGCACGCGCGGCTTGCGGCGCACGTACAGCGCGCCGATGCCCTTGGGGCCGTAGGTCTTGTGCGAGGCCAGGCTCATCAGGTCGACCGGCAGCTTGGCCAGATCGATCGCCACCTTGCCGGTGGCCTGCGCCGCGTCGACGTGGAAGATGATGCCGCGCTCGCGGCAGATCGCGCCGATCGCCGGGATGTCCTGGATGACGCCGATCTCGTTGTTGACGAACATCACCGACACGAGGATCGTGTCCGGCCGCAGCGCGGCCTTGAACACATCGAGGTCCAGCAGCCCGTTTTCCTGCACATCGAGGTAGGTGGCGTCGAAGCCCTGGCGCTCGAGCTCACGCACCGGGTCGAGCACGGCCTTGTGCTCGGTCTTCACGGTGATCACGTGCTTGCCGCGCGTCTTATAGAACTGCGCCGCGCCCTTGATCGCCAGGTTGTTCGACTCGGTGGCGCCCGAGGTCCACACGATCTCGCGCGGGTCGGCGCCGATCAGTGCAGCGACCTGCTCGCGCGCCTTCTCGACCGCCTCTTCCGCTTCCCAGCCCCACGCGTGGCTGCGCGACGCCGGATTCCCGAAATGCTCGCGCAACCACGGGATCATTGCGTCGACGACGCGCGGGTCGACCGGCGTCGTCGCGCCGTAGTCCATGTAGATGGGAAGGTGCGGGGTCATCGTCATGACGGTTTACTTGGAGAAGGCGTTGCCGAGAGCAAAGACGGAATTGGGCGCGGTCACCTTGATCGGCTTGACCACCGGCTGCGACGAGATGGCGCGCTTGACCGGCGCTTCCTCGATCGACACGCCCTTGGCCAGCTGATCGTCGACCAGCTTCTTCAGCGAAATGGAATCGAGGTACTCGATCATCTTCGCGTTGAGGCTGGCCCACAGGTCGTGCGTCATGCAGCGGCCCGTGTCGTCGCCCATGCAATTTTCCTTGCCGCCGCAGCCGGTGGCATCGATCGGCTCGTCGACGGCGACGATGATGTCGGCGACGGTGATCTCGTCGGCCTTGCGGCCCAGCGAATAGCCGCCTCCCGGGCCGCGCGTGCTCTCGACGAGCTCATGGCGGCGCAGCTTGCCGAACAGCTGCTCGAGGTAGGACAGCGAAATCTGCTGGCGCTGGCTGATGGCGGCCAATGCCACCGGCCCGGACTGCGAACGCAGCGCCAGATCGATCATCGCGGTGACGGCAAAACGGCCTTTGGTGGTCAGTCGCATTGAATCTCTCCTTCGACCCTGCTGCAGCGCAGCAAGGGTGGCGATTCGCACAACGACCAAGCTCGGCCTCCCAACCGTCCTGATCACTCCGCGAACCGGGTTTACCCTCGGGTGAACCCGAGCGTTTTAGTCAATTATACGTGAATCCGACTTGTTTGGTCGGCATTGGCCGGCGGCGGTTCCGTCAGGCGCGGCCCAGCGTGCGCGTCAGGTGCTCGACGAGCCCGTCGCACGCGTCTTCCACCAGGTCGAGCACGCGCTCGAAGTCCGCTTTTCCACCGTAGTAGGGGTCGGGCACCGCGCCATCGTGCGCGCCGCGCGCATAGGCCACCAGCTTGCGGACGCGGCCTCGTTCGGCGGGCGGGCACTCGGCGAGCAGCCACTCGAGGTTATCTTCGTCCATCGCGAGGATCAGGTCGAACGCACTGAAATCCTCGTCGCAGACGCGCCGCGCGCGCAGGCCCGACAGCTCATAGCCGCGCCGCCGCGCATGGGCCTGGCTGCGCTCGTCGGGCGGGTTGCCGATGTGATAGCTGTGCGTTCCGGCGGAGTCGACCTGCACGCTCTCGGCCAACCCGGCGGCCTCCAGCCGATGGCGCAACACACCCTCGGCCGTGGGCGAGCGGCAGATGTTGCCCATGCAGACCATCAACACACGATAAGGCTTGCACTTGCTCATGGCGCATCGTGCGGCGAAGCACCGAAGGCCTGCTCGCGCAGCAGCGCCAACTGGTCGCGCACCCGCGCCGCCTTCTCGAACTCGAGGTTGCGTGCGTGGTCGAGCATCTGCTTCTCGAGCAGCTTGATGCGCTTGCCGAGATCCTTCTCGCTCATCACCTCGACCTCGGCGGCATCGTGGGCGCGCTTCAGATCGTCCTTGGCGGACTTCTCCGAATACACGCCGTCGATCAGATCCTTGATCTGCTTCTTCACGCTGCGCGGCGTGATGCCCTGCTCCGCGTTGAAGGCGATCTGCTTGTTGCGCCGGCGCTCGGTCTCGTCGATCGCCTTGCGCATCGAGTCGGTCACCCGGTCGGCATAAAGGATGGCCTTGCCGTTGACATTGCGCGCAGCGCGGCCGATGGTCTGGATCAGCGAGCGCTCGGCGCGCAGAAAGCCTTCCTTGTCGGCATCGAGGATGGCCACCAGCGACACCTCGGGAATGTCCAGCCCCTCGCGCAGCAGGTTGATGCCGACCAGCACGTCGAATTGCCCCAAGCGCAGATCGCGAAGGATCTCCACGCGCTCTACCGTGTCGATGTCGGAGTGCAGGTAACGCACCTTGACGCCGTTGTCGGCGAGGTAGTCGGTCAGCTGCTCGGCCATGCGCTTGGTCAGCGTGGTGATCAGCACGCGCTCGTTCTTCGTCACGCGATCGCGGATCTCCTGCAGCACGTCGTCGACCTGGTGCCCGGCCGGCCGTACCTCGACCTCGGGATCGACGAGGCCCGTGGGCCGCACCAGCTGCTCGACCACCTGCCCCGCGTGCTGCTGCTCAAAGGGCGCCGGCGTGGCCGAGACGAACACCGCCTGGCGCATCTTGCCCTCGAACTCCTCGAACTTCAGCGGCCGGTTGTCCAGCGCCGACGGCAGGCGGAAGCCGTATTCCACCAGCACCGTCTTGCGCGCGCGGTCGCCGTTGAACATGCCACCGAGCTGGCCGATCAGCACGTGGCTCTCGTCGAGGAACATCAGCGCGTCCTTCGGCAGGTAGTCCACCAGCACCGGCGGCGGGTCGCCGGGCTCGGCGCCGGAAAGGTGCCGCGTGTAGTTCTCGATGCCCTTGCAGTGGCCCACCTCCTGCAGCATTTCGAGGTCGAAGCGCGTGCGCTGCTCCAGCCGCTGCGCCTCGACCAGCTTGCCGGCCGCCACCAGCTCGGCCAGACGCTCGCGCAGCTCGGCCTTGATGGTGTCGATGGCCGCCAGCACGCGCTCGCGCGGCGTCACGTAGTGGCTCGACGGGTAGACCGTGAAGCGCGGAATCTTCTGGCGGATGCGGCCGGTCAGCGGATCGAACAGCTGCAGCGTGTCGACCTCGTCGTCGAACAGCTCGATGCGGATCGCCAGCTCCGAGTGCTCGGCGGGGAACACGTCGATGGTGTCGCCGCGCACGCGGAAGGTGCCGCGCGAGAAGTCGGTCTCATTGCGCGTGTACTGCATGCGGATCAGCTGCGCGATGACGTCGCGCTGGCCGATCTTGTCGCCGTTGCGCAGGGTCATCACCATCTGGTGGTAATCGCTCGGGTTGCCGATGCCGTAGATCGCGCTCACCGTCGCGACGATGACCACGTCGCGGCGCTCCAGCAGGCTCTTCGTCGCCGACAGCCGCATCTGCTCGATATGTTCGTTGATCGAGCTGTCCTTCTCGATGAACAGGTCGCGCTGCGGCACGTAGGCCTCGGGCTGGTAGTAGTCGTAGTAGCTGACGAAGTACTCGACCGCGTTCTTCGGGAAGAACTCGCGGAACTCGCTGTACAGCTGCGCCGCCAGCGTCTTGTTCGGCGCGAACACGATCGCCGGCCGCCCGAGCCTTGCGATCACGTTGGCCATCGTGAAGGTCTTGCCGGAGCCGGTGACGCCCAGCAGTGTCTGGTAGCTCAGGCCGTCGCCGATGCCGTCCACCAACTGCTCGATGGCCGTCGGCTGGTCGCCGGCCGGCGGATACGGCTGGAACAGGTGGAACGGCGAGTCGGGGAACGAGACGAACTCGCCCTGTGCAGGCGTCTCGTGCATGACTTCAGAAACTTCCGGCATCGGGTTATCCCAGGGGTCCGAATAAAATCGCAACTGCACAGCTTAAGCGTTCCCTCCTGCCACCGTCCTTTCAGGAAGTCACTCCATGTCGATGTTCGACGCCGTAGAAATGGCCCCGCGCGACCCCATCCTGGGTCTGAACGAGCAATTCAACGCCGACCCCAATCCGGCCAAGGTCAACCTCGGGGTCGGGGTCTATTACGACGACAACGGCAAGCTGCCGCTGCTGGCCTGCGTCGCCGCCGCCGAGAAGCAGATGCTGGAGGCGCCCAAGGCCCGCGGCTACCTGCCGATCGACGGCATCGCGGCCTACGACAAGGCGGTGCAAGGTCTCGTATTTGGGGCCGACAGCGACGCGGTCAAGGGTGGCCGCATCGCCACCGTGCAAGGCCTCGGCGGCACCGGCGGCCTGAAGATCGGCGCCGACTTCCTGAAGAAGGTCGAGCCCACCGCCCAGGTGCTGATCAGCGACCCGAGCTGGGAAAACCACCGCGCGCTGTTCACCAGCGCGGGCTTCACGGTCGGCACCTACCCGTACTACGACGCGGCCGCCAAGGGCATCAACTTCGACGGCATGCTGGCCGCATTGAACGGCGCGGCCAAGGGCACCATCGTCGTGCTGCACGCCTGCTGCCACAACCCGACCGGCTACGACATCACGCCGGCGCAGTGGACCCAAGTCGTGCAAGTGGTGAAAGCCCGCGAACTGGTCGCCTTCCTCGACATGGCCTACCAAGGCTTCGGCGAAGGCATCGCCGAGGACGGCGCGGTGATCGAGCAGTTCCTCGCCGCCGACATCGACTTCTTCGTGTCGACCTCGTTCTCCAAGAGCTTCTCGCTTTACGGCGAGCGCGTCGGCGCCTTGAGCGTGGTCTGCGCCAGCAAGGATGAAGCCGCGCGCGTGTTGTCGCAGCTGAAGATCGTCATCCGCACCAACTATTCCAATCCGCCGACGCACGGCGCGCAGGTAGTGGCCACGGTGCTCACCACGCCTGCGCTGCGTGTGATGTGGGAGGAAGAGCTGGCCGGCATGCGCGTGCGCATCAAGGCGATGCGTGGCGCGCTGGTGGAGAAACTCCGCGCCGCCGGCATCAAGCAGGACCTGGGCTTCATCACGCGCCAGAAGGGCATGTTCAGCTATTCGGGCCTGACCAAGGAGCAGATGCAGCGCCTGCGCAGCGAGTTCGGCGTCTACGGCGTCGATTCCGGGCGCATCTGCGTCGCGGCCCTGAACAGCAAGAACATCGACTACGTGGTCACCTCGATCGCCAAGGTGATCTGACCGCTGGTTCCGCGCGATGTCCGGCCCGGCTCTAGCCGGGCCTCGTCATTTATTGCGAACAGCGCCCGGCGGACGCACCTTATTCGGGCTTTCCACAGGCGCCATTCAAGGCAAAGTGGTAGCGCTCTGCTTACAATGTTGCAACGCACAATGATGCGCAGACAGCGCTAACCTCGCCCGAGCCGGGCAAGACGGAGATTGTTCATGCTGTACCAGCTCTACGAGACCCAACGCGCCCTGATGAGCCCGTTCGCCGAGTTCGCCAGCGCCTCCTCGAAGCTGTACAACCATCCGCTGTCGCCCTTCACGCATGCGCCGATGGCGCAGCGCCTGTCCGCCGGCTTCGACCTGATGCACCGGCTGGCCAAGGAATACGAGAAGCCCGAGTTCCACATCACGAGCATTGCCGTCGACGGCATCGACGTGGCGGTGCAGGAGCAGGTGGCGATCGAGAAGCCGTTCTGCCGCCTGCTGCGCTTCAAGCGCTTTAGCGACGAGCCGCCGGTGCTCGATCTGATGAAGAAGCAGCCCAGCGTTCTCGTCGTGGCACCGCTGTCCGGCCACCACTCGACGCTGCTGCGCGACACCGTGAAGTGCCTGCTGCAGGACCACAAGGTGTTCATCACCGACTGGACCGATGCGCGCATGGTGCCCATGGAGCATGGCCCATTCCGCCTCGACGACTACGTGGCCTATGTGCAGGAGTTCATCCGCCACATCGGCGAGGAAGTCAACGTGATCTCGGTGTGCCAGCCCACGGTGCCGGTGTTCGCCGCCATCTCGCTGCTGGCCAGCGCCGGTGAGCCAACGCCGCGCACGATGACGATGATGGGCGGCCCGATCGATGCGCGCAAATCGCCGACCGCGGTGAACAACCTGGCGATGAACAAGAGCTTCGAGTGGTTCGAGAACAACGTGATCTATCGCGTGCCCATGAACTACCCCGGCGCCGGGCGCCAGGTCTACCCGGGCTTCCTGCAGCACAGCGGCTTCGTGGCGATGAACCCGGATCGCCACCTCAACTCCCACTACGATTACTTCCTCGACCTGGTGCGCGGCGACGAAGACAGCGCGGATTCGCACCGCCAGTTCTACGACGAGTACAACGCCGTGCTCGACATGCCGGCCGAGTACTACCTCGACACCATCAAGACCGTATTCCAGGACTTCGCTCTGGTCAACGGCACGTGGCGCGTCAACGGCAAGCTGGTGCGCCCGCAGGACATCACCACCAGCGCGCTGCTGACCATCGAAGGCCAGCTCGACGACATCTCCGGCGCCGGCCAGACGCACGCCGCGCACGACCTGACCACCGGCATCCCGAAGTCGCGCCAGTTCCGCTACGACGTCGAAGGCGCGGGCCACTACGGCATCTTCTCCGGCCGCCGCTGGCGCGAGAAGGTGTACCCGGAAGTCCGCGACTTCATTGCCCGCTTCGGCGCGGAGCCGGCGCCGACAGCGCCGCGCGGCACGCCGGTGAAGAAGGCCGCCAAGCGCGCTGCCACCAAGCGCGGCCGATAAGATAATTCGGCGGTGAACCCCACCGCCCCGAAGTCCTTGGTCGATGCGATCGACGCGGCGCTGCCTCAGACGCAGTGCCAGCGCTGCGGCTATCCCGATTGCCGCCGCTATGCGCAGGCCATCGCCGACGGCGAGGCGGCCATCAACCAGTGCCCGCCGGGCGGCGCGGAAGGCATTGCGCGGCTGGCGCGCATCACCGGCCGCGACGCCCTTGTGCTGAACCCCAAAAATGGCCTCGAAGGCCCGCGCCGGCTCGCGATCATCGACGAAGCCTGGTGCATCGGCTGCACCTTGTGCATCAAGGCCTGCCCGGTGGACTGCATCGTCGGCGCACCGAAGGCGATGCACACCGTCATCGAGAGCGAGTGCACCGGCTGCGAGCTGTGCATTCCGGCCTGCCCGGTGGACTGCATCTCGCTCGCCGATGCGAGCGGCGAACTCACCGGCTGGGATGCGTGGAGCGCACCCCAGGCCGACACGGCGCGCGAACGCTACGCCTTCCACACGATGCGCGTCGAGCGTGACAAGCGCGAGAACGACGAGCGCCTCGCCGCCAAGGCGCAGGCCAAGCTCGCCGATTTCGCCGCCGCCTCCAACATCACCGATGCCGACGAGCTGGCGCGCAAGCGCGCCGTCGTCGAAGCGGCGCTCGCTCGTGCCCGCGCCCGAGCCAAGCCATGATGAAGAACGAATCGATCGAGCCCTTCTTCGCCACGCTGCGGGCGGCCAATCCGCAACCGGCCAGCGAGCTCGAGTACACCAACGTGTTCGAGCTGCTGGCGGCGGTGCTGCTGTCGGCGCAGGCCACCGATGCGGGCGTCAACAAGGCGACGCGGCGGCTGTTTCCGATCGCCAATACCCCGGCGAAGATGCTCGCGCTCGGCGTCGAAGGCGTCACCGAGTACATCAAGACCATCGGGCTGTACCGCAACAAGGCGAAGAACCTCGTCGAGACCTGCCGCATCCTCGTCGAGCAGCACGGCGGCGAGGTGCCACGCTCGCGCGAGGCGCTGGAAGCGCTACCCGGCGTGGGCCGCAAGACGGCCAACGTGGTGCTCAACGTGGCCTTCGGCGAACCCACCTTCGCGGTCGACACGCACGTGTTTCGCGTGGGCAACCGCACCGGGCTCGCACCCGGCAAGACGCCGTACGACGTGGAGCTCAAGCTGCTCGATCGCGTGCCCGATCCATACCGCGTCGACGCGCACCACTGGCTGATCCTGCACGGCCGCTACGTGTGCCAGGCGCGCAAGCCGCTGTGCCCGCAGTGCGCGGTGGCGCGCTGGTGCGAGTTCGAGCCGAAGACGCGCGCATGAGGGCATTGATGACCGCTGCGCTGCTTGCCGCCGGCGTGCCCGCGGTCGCGCAAGGCGTCAAGGCCACCGACGATGCCGGTCAGACGATCGCCCTGCCCCGCCCGGCGCAGCGCGTGATCAGCCTGGCGCCACATCTGACGGAGCTCGCCTTCGCCGCCGGCGGTGGCGCCGCGGTGGTCGGCGTGATGCGCTACAGCGACTATCCCGAGGCCGCCGCGCGCCTGCCGGTGGTTGGCGATGCCTTCGCGCTGAACTTCGAAGCCATCGCCAAACTGAAGCCGGACCTCGTGCTCGTGTGGGGCAGCGGGCTCAACGATCGGCAGAAGACGCAGTTGCGCGCACTCGGCCTGCCGGTGTTCGAAAGCGAGATTCGTGATGTCGAAGGCATTGCGCGCACGCTGCGCACGCTCGGCACGCTGATGGGCACCAGCCCCGCCGCGGACCTTGTCGCGCGGGAAGTGGAGCGCAACTGGGCCGCGTTGCGCGCCATGTACGCGCAGCGCAAGCCGGTGCGCGTGTTCTTCCAGCTGTGGCGCGAGCCGCTGATGACGGTCAACCGCGAGCACGTGATCAGCCGCGCGATCGAGGCCTGCGGCGGGCGCAACGTGTTCGCGCAGCTGCCTGCGCTGACTCCCACCGTGAGCTGGGAAGCCGCGGTACAGAGCAATCCGCAGTTGCTGGTCACCGCAGGCTCCAAGGTCGAGCCGGCGGATTTCGGGCGCTGGCGCGAGTTCAGCCGCGTGGATGCGGTCAAGCGCCAGCGACTCGCCGTGATCGACGGCAACCTGCTCGGCCGCATGGGGCCGCGCTTCGTGCAGGGCGCGGCGCAGCTGTGCGAGGCGATCGACGCGAGCCGTTAGGCTGCTGCCCACACGCCGTCGATCGCGCGCCACTCACAGCCATAGGCGCGCTTCAGACGCGCCGCTTGCAGCATCGCATCCACCGGCCCGGCTTCCCAGGCGCCGTCTTCGCCATACAGCGCCAGCACATGCGTCGCCGTGCGTGCGATCCAGTTGACGTCGTGCGCACTGACGACCAACGCGGCATCGCTCAACGCGGACAGCCAGCGCGCCACTTGCAGCTGATGCGCCGGGTCCTGGAAAGCCACTGGCTCGTCCATCAGCATCAGCGGGGCGCCCTGCAGCGCGCACTGCGCGAGCGCGACGCGCTGGCGCTCGCCGCCGGACAGTTGCAACACATCGCGCTCGGCCAGCGCGCCCGCATCCAAGTCGGACAGCGTCCCTTCGATGGCGCGCACGCCGGGCACGACGATCGAGAGTTCCAGCAAGCGGCGCACGCTGATCGGAAACCGGTCGCTGTGATGCTGTGCCGCGAAGGCGCGCACGCTGGCCGCATCCAGCGCCGGCCACTGATGCTGTTCCCGATCCAGCCATAGCACCGCACCGCTGCGCTGCGGCACGGACAGCCCGGCCAGCGCGCGCAGCAGGCTGCTCTTGCCCACGGCATTGCGGCCGATCACACACCAGCGCTCGCCAAGCTTCGCTTGCCAGCGCAGATCGCGCACCAGGCAGTGGCCGGCCGCATGCAAAGTCAAGCCGCGCGCCTCGATCATCGCGAGCTCCGCGCGAGAAAGACGATGAACAGCGGCGCGCCGATCAACGCCATCACCGCACCCACCGGCAACTCGAGCGGCGGTGCGACGCTGCGTGCAGCGAGATCCGCCGCGGCCAGCAAGGTCGCGCCGCCGAGCGCGGACAGTGCCGCCAGCTGCCGCGTCGCATGCACGCCCGCCAGGCGCAGGCCCTGCGGCACCACCAGTCCAACGAAGCCGATGGCGCCGGCGCTGGCGACGGCAATGCCGGCAGCCAGCGACGCGGCGACCAGCAGCTCCAGCCGCAGCCGGCGCACCGGCTCGCCGAGCAGCGCGGCGGCCTCGCTGCCGAGCATCAGCCGATCGACACCGCGCGCGCGCCACTGCAGCAGCAGCATGAAGGCGACGGCCGCAGCCAAGCCCCAGGCACCGCCTTGCGCTCCCGACAGATCGCCGACCAGCCAGAAGATCGCGCCGCGCAGGCGCTGGTCCGGCGTCAAGGTGAGCAGCAGGGTCGACGCGGCGCCGCTCAGCGCCGCGAGCATCGCGCCGGTGAGGATCAGCCGAGCCGACGCATCGTCGTGCGAAGCCAGCGCCGAGCGCGTCAGCGCGAGCAGCAGCAGCCCAGCCGCCAGCGCGCCGATGCCCGCGCCCAGCCACAGCCCCGCGCCGAGCATCAGCGCGAGCAAGGCGCCCACCGATGCGCCACCTGAGGTACCGAGCACGTAGGGATCGGCCAGCGGATTGCGCAGCAGCACCTGGAGCGCCAGCCCCGCCTGCGCCAGCAGCGCGCCCACGCCGGCGGCCGCGAGCAGGCGCGGCGCGCGCAGGCTGACGATCATCTCGGCATCCAGGCCGCCGGCGCCGAGCAGCAGCGACGCGCTGAAGATCAGCAGCGCCGCCACCGTGAGCGCGGCGGCCCAGCGCCGCGTCACGGCATGCGCGCGACGAGCTGCAGGCTCAAGCTGCGCGGTGCCGGCGTGTAGCCCAGCACCTCCGGCGTGCGGCTGTTGCCCGCGTTCTCGAGCTTCGCCCCCACGCGCCATGTCGGATTGATCTGCCACTGTGTCGTCAGGTCCAGCGTCGTGCGGGCGGGGTTGCTCGCGTCCGCAAAGGTCAGCGGGTCCAGGTCCGCTCTTTCGCCAGTGTGCCGCAGCGCCGCGCCCCATTGCCACGGTCCCTGGACCACTCGGTAGTTCAGCGCCAGCGATCGCCGCGCACGGCGCTTAAGCCGCGCATCGGTGTCGGCGTTGCGCGGGTCCTGCAGCGTGGCCTCGACGCCAAGGCGGCCCGGCCCCACATCAAGCTGTCCCATCAGCTCGACGCCCGTGTTTCGGGCACGAGCGATGTTGCCCGAGACGAAGGTGACGGGGTCGAAGGCGATCAGGTCGCGCTGTCGTTGCACGAAAACCGCGGCGCGCACGAGCTGCGGCCCGCGCGCCCATTGCAGCGCTGCCTCGAGATTGCGCGAGCGCTCGGGTTTGAGCGCAACACCGCCTGAATACTGCAGGTCCGAGAAGGTCGGCGCGTTGAATGCGGTGGAGGCCTGAGCGCTGAGCCTCCACTCGGGCGTCACGGCATACCCCAGCGCAATGAGCCCAGTGGTGGCGCTGCCATAGTCGCTGCTGTGATCTCGGCGCAGGTTGGTCTGCCACTCCAGTACATCGCCGGGTGCATCGGTGCCCCGCCGGTTGCTGGTGGGCGTGCCGAACTCGATGTCGTCGAAACGCTCGGTCTTGCGCTCTATGCTGCCTTGCAAGGCTTGATTCGCGCCCAGCGCCCACTGCAGCTGGGCACCGGCTTGGTTCGTGTGGTTCTGTCCTCGCGTAGCGAAACCGGTGGGATCAGTGAAGCGCTCCAGCGTCGAGCCGAGATCCACATCCAACCGCAATGCCGGCGTAAGCGCGTGGCGGCTATTCAGCGACCCGACCTCGAGATAGGTCATCAGGACATCGCCTAGCCCGGGCGTATAGCCATCGTAGGCGCTACGCGTGCGGTCGCCCATCCAGCTCAGTGTGGTCTCGTGCCCCTCGGCCCAGCCCTGCCGCAGGCGCAGGTTCGCGCCCTGCTGCGCAGCGCCGTCGCGATCCGGGTTGGCGCCGCTTTCTGGCGTGCGGGCGGAATAGCCTTCGGTGCCGCGCGCTGAGATCGACGCCGAGAGGCGCGTCGCTTGCGCGTCCTGCCCCCATCGCGCGCCGCCCGAAGCGGCCGTGCTCCACGAGCCGCGCGAACCGGCCGAGATGCTGGCCTGCGGATCGGTCCCGCGACGCGTGAAGATCTGGATCACGCCACCCACGGCCTGCGATCCGTAGAGGCTGGACACGTTGCCACGCACGATCTCGATGCGCTCGATCTGGTCCACGGGGATGTGCTGGAACGAGCCCAGCCCGAAGTCGGCGCGGTTGATCGGCACGCCGTCGACCAGCACAAGCGTCTGCCGGCTGTCGCCGCCACGCAGGAACACGCTGGTCTGCGAGCCGAGCGGACCGGTCTGCGCGATGTCGGCGCTCGTCAGGCTGCGCAACAGCGACGGCAGGTCAGTCGATTGCGACTGCTCGATCTCCTGCCGCGTGATGACGCGCGTGCTGGGCAGCGCATCGGGCAAGGACTGCTCGGTGCGCGCGGCGGTGACGACGATCACCTGGCCGGCATCTTCACCACGCGCGGCGGCCGACGCCAGGGCAAGAACAACGGCCGCATGTACGGCGGCCGGACGGAATGCCGCACAAGCGCGGCGGGAGGGGAACTTCATGGCGGGACAACAATGACAAGCACCCGCACCACCTTCCCCGGCGGCGCGAGCCACACGACGTGCCACCGGCGGCGGCGCATCACCCGTTGGCCGGTATCCGGGCTGGCGGAGACGACCCGCGCGACCTTCCCAGAGTGGCTTGCACTCCAGTGGTCAGCGCGCGGGCTGGCGATGCGCTCAAGGAAACGCCGGGCCGCCCCAAGTTTCCTTGACCCCCTCGGGGGGCGGAAACGGCGCAGCCGTTTCCTGGGGGCCCTATGAACGCATCGTCGTCCGCTTACCGTTGCGGGGGCAGCGCAGGCGGGACCGCTGTCGCGGCGTGGCGACTTCGACCCTCTGCTTCCCGTTTAACTGCACCGACCGAAGGGGCCGGCGCGAGCACCAACGGCGCGAATCGTAACAGGCAGCACGCCTACAATGCCGCATCCCCTGAGCTTCAGGACCGCAGTCCCGCCATGCCGACCATCGAAGAGATCGCCGAACGCGTCGAGCGCCTGCTGCTGCGACACGAGGAACTCAAGCGCACCAACGCGTTGCTGCAGCAGCAGCTGGCCACGGTGACCGGCGAGCGCGACAGCCTGCGCTCGCGCTTGGGCGCAGCACGCTCGCGCATCGATGCGCTGCTCGAGCGCCTGCCCGCTGATGGCGAGTCCGAAGGGAGCATCCGGTGAAGCAGCTCGAAGTGACGATCATGGGGCAGAGCTACATCCTCGGCTGCCCCGAAGGCGGCGAGACGTCGCTGCTCGAAGCGGTGGGCGAGGTCGATCGCGAGATGAGCGCCATCCGCGATGCCGGCAAGGTGAAGGCGCGCGAGCGCATCGCGGTGCTGGCGGCACTGAACCTCGCTTACGCTTTGGCGCAAAGACCGGTGCAGCGCGCCGCGGCGGCCGTTGCGCCAGCGGTCGATCTCGCTGCGCTTGCCCACCGCCTGGACGAAGCCCTCGCCGACGACGGCCAATTGCTCTGAATCTTCAGCAGCGCGCGATCCAGGCACTAGAATGGATTTGTCCGCCGCGTTCGCGCGGGTTTTATATTTCCTTGAACCAATGCTCATTGAGCACGGGCTTGGAATATCGCCTGAGCTGGTGCGATCGTCTCGCGTCAGATGAACCCGAGGCCAGTGCTGACCTCGCCCACCTGAACCCCCGCGTTCAGGAATGCGGCCCGCGGTTCGCGACGGACACCTTCCGCTGTCGCGCACAAGAACAATGCCCCAGTACTGGCTGATGAAGAGCGAGCCCGACGAGGTCTCGATCGACGATCTCGCGAGCCTGCCCGGCCAGACGGTGCCCTGGACCGGTGTGCGCAACTACCAGGCGCGCAACTTCATGCGCGACCACATGCACGTCGGCGATGGCGTGCTGTTCTATCACTCGTCGTGCCCGGAGCCGGGCATCGCCGGCCTCGCGGAAGTGGCCAGCGCGGCCTATCCCGACGCCACGCAGTTCGATCCCCAGAGCAAGTACCACGACCCGAAATCGTCGCGCGAGAACCCGCGCTGGCTGCATGTGGACGTGAAGCTCGCGCGCAAAACGCGGCTGCTGAGCCTCGCCGAGATGCGGGAGCGGCCTGAGCTCGCCACGATGCGCGTGCTCGAGCGCGGCAACCGGCTGTCGATCACGCCGGTGACGCCTGCCGAGTGGAACGCTGTGCTGCGGCTCCTCGACAAGGCATGAATCCGCAGCTCGTCATCGAGCTGCTGCTGCTCGGCTGCGGCACCGGCTTTCTCGCCGGGCTGCTGGGCATCGGCGGCGGCATGCTGATGGTGCCCTTTCTCACGCTGATCCTCTCGCATCGCGGCGTCGACGCCGGGCTCGCGGTGAAGATGGCGATCGCCACGTCGATGGCGACCATCCTCTTCACGTCGCTCTCCAGCGTGCGGGCACACCACAAGCGCGGCGCGGTGCGCTGGGACATCGTGCGCGCGATGGCGCCGGGCATCGTCGCCGGCGGGCTGTTCGCCGGCGCCGGCGTGTTTGCGCTGCTCAAGGGGCGCTGGCTGGCGCTGTTCTTCGCCAGCTTCGTCGGCTTCTCGGCGACGCAGATGCTGCGCGGCAGGAAGCCGGCAGCCACACATCAGATGCCCGGTGCAGCCGCTCAAGCAGCGGCGGGCGGGGGCATCGGGTTCGTCTCGGGCCTCGTCGGCGCCGGCGGCGGATTCATCTCGGTGCCCTTCATGATCTGGTGCAACGTGGCCATCCACAACGCGGTGGCCACCAGCGCGGCGCTCGGCTTTCCGATCGCGCTGGCCAATACCGCAGGCTATGTCGTGGGAGGATGGTCTCTGCCGGCAAGCCTGCCCGGCGCTTTCGGCTACCTCTACCTGCCGGCGCTGGCCATCATCGCGAGCGCCAGCGTGCTCTTTGCGCCGCTCGGCGCGCGCGCCGCGCATGCGATCCCGATGGGGCAGCTGCGCAAGGTCTTCGCGCTACTGCTGTACGCGCTGGCGGCGTACATGCTGTGGAAGGCTGTGGC